>WFWK01000001.1 GCA_015491135.1 Patescibacteria group bacterium
ATATAAACTTTAACAATTTAAAGCAAAATTATCTTATAAATCTATATTTTTACGAAACAAAATTGTAAGGGGTGCTGTTTTTTGACTAAAAATTGAAAATTCAAGCTTGCCCTTACCATAAAACACAGTCTGAAAAATTTTTGTTTAAAAATTTTACGGGCAAATTGAAAGTAAAAGCTGTGTTTATCTTTAAAAGACTTGATTGTTAGTGTCTATATAACACCTCAAATGCGATATTTTTCGCTTCATTTGCCTAATTTTAAACAAATTCTTACAAAAGAAAGATGGGATTTTAATGTCATTTACGATAGACTCCAGGTGTTAAACACATGAGAATTTAAAAAACTGCCGTGAAATGACAAAAGATAACTCATCACAAAACAAATTAAACCCACATAAACAAAAAAGATGCTAAGAGACAGTTCATTTCTCGAGTGGGCCATACGAGATAGTTACACAATACAGGACAGTAAACACGAATAAACTGCACTCTATATAAAAAACTGTGTTAATTATTAGTAAAGTAAAACCTGTAAAGGGTAGATTAATAAAAAAACAAACATTCTCACCCTGCATGCAAATATTATCAAAACTATCTCCACCCCTTCTCTCAATTTAACAGTTTATTGTATTGTTTAAATCTTACTTTTGCAGTTTTTAAACTTTAAATAAGTAGCATCAAATCAAAGCATGTAACTTATTGTAGTAATAGTATAATTCACAAATAAAACTTTTATGTCAACTTCTTCTAAACAATTAAGAAATCAAGGTTATGCTTATCTTTGGAAGAATCACATTGCGAACCGGTTTTCATAAAACTATCTTGATCATTTTAGTGTCTATTTTTGTAGAAATTTGTAAAAAAGCAACAATCGACTTGTAATTATTATTGACACCTTTACCGATCATAAGGCGTTTGTTAAATTGTTTTATTGTCTATCCGAGATACGTATTTAAGCCATATTTTTAGTATATTGCTTTAAATTCACTAGAATATTGTGCACACAAAAACCGACCCTAAAAGGTCGGTTTTTGTGTTTTACTGTTAGATAACAAGCCTTTCTTATGAAGGCATGCAGCATTTTTTGTATTTCTTGCCACTGCCACAAGGGCAAGGGTCATTTCGGCCTATTTTTGCGCTGGGCTTTATTTCAATCGTGTTCTCTTGTTGTTTTTTGGAAGCTGACAAATGAGGTATTAGGTATTTGATTTTCGTTTTTAAGTTCTCTTGCAACTCTTTATACAGTCTCAAACCTTCTTTTTTATACTCAACAAGCGGATCTCGCTGTCCGTAAGCTCTTAAATTTACAGAGCTTCTTAGATACTCCATTGTCTCAAGATGTGAGACCCATAGCAAATCTATTGTTTGAAGGAATAAGATTTTCAGTTGATTGTAGAATTCATCTTGTAATTCTTCCTTCTTTTGCTTTATCAACTCCAAAGTCTCTTTATCATCTTTAAACATCTCATCGAGAGTACTATCAAGTGTTTTCTCGTCTCCGGTTAATATTTTCATTCTTTTGGCGTAGATGCTGAGTCTTTGTTTGTTTAATACGTCATCATAAGCTAGCACCTGTTTGCGAGCATCAAAGTGAAAGCCTTCTATCTTCTTTTGGGCGCTTTCCAGTGCTCTTGTTATCATTTTGTTGTATATGGGCTCGTCTTCAGGAATTCCAAATTTACCCATCATGCTTTTTATCGTATCTCCCGCAAACACTCTCATAAGATCATCTTCAAGTGATACATAAAACTGAGTCTCTCCCGGATCACCTTGTCTTCCGGCACGACCTCGTAGCTGATCGTCTATTCTTCGCGCTTCGTGTCGCTCTGTACCTATTACAAACAAACCGCCCAGCTCTCTGACCTCTTGAGCTTCTTGCTCTGTAGCCGTCGCTCCTCCGAGTTTAATATCTACTCCCCTTCCCGCCATATTGGTTGCAACAGTCACAGCCCCTTTTCTACCTGCTTGAGCTATTATTTCTCCTTCTTTTTCATGATTTTTTGCATTTAGAATTTGATGTGGTACTCCAGCTTGTTTTAAATATGCCGAGAGAACTTCATTTTTCTCAACCGAGATGGTGCCTAACAAAACCGGTTGCCCCTTCTTGTGTAGCTCTTTTACTTTTCTGGCCAAGGCCGTGAATTTTCCTTTTTCGGTTTGGAAAATCAAATCTTCATGATCTATTCTGCGTACAGGTTTGTTTGTTGGAATTGCTACGGTGTTTAGTCCATACACTTTATAGAACTCCTCCGAGGAAGAGACAGCGGTTCCCGTCATTCCGGCTAGTTTTTTGTACATTCTAAAGTAATTTTGATATGTGATTGATGCAAAAGTTTTTGATTCTTGCTGTATTTTTACTCCTTCTTTTGCCTCTATGGCTTGGTGTAACCCTTCGCTCCAGCGCCTGCCCGGTTGCATTCTGCCCGTGAACTCGTCAATAATTACCACCTCTCCATCTTTTATCAAATAGTGAGTGTCTCTTTTAAAGAGCGCTTTTGCACGCACAGCGGTTTCAAGATGGTGCACATATTTTATCCCTTTATCTGTGTATATATTCTCAATACCTAAGAGTTTTTCGGCCTTAGTTATTCCGGCATCCGTCAACTGTATTGCCCTTTGCTTTTCGTCAACAGTATAGTCTTCCCCCTCTTTTAGGTGACGAGCTATATCTGCAAATTTTATATACAAATCCTCAGCCTCGGATGAGGGCGCAGAGATAATAAGCGGGGTACGCGCCTCGTCAATCAAAATTGAGTCAACCTC
>WFWK01000002.1 GCA_015491135.1 Patescibacteria group bacterium
CTTGATCAATTGCTTCAACTATTTCATTTGTTTTTATCTCAACCAAGTGAGGAAGGCCTGTCAAATAATCTCTACCCTTTACATCCATAGACAGCTCTTCTTCCAAAGGTAGAGCCGAGCCGATTTTTATTTTTATGGCCTCTGCGGTTTTATCTCCTATGGCAAGGTTGTATTTTCTTTTTACATAATCGGCAATTGCCGTATCTATTCTGTTGCCGGCACATTTTACCGAAGTACTGCTTACAATTCCACCTAAGGATATCACGGCAACATCTGTTGTTCCTCCTCCTATATCAACAATCATGTGTCCTCTTGCTTTTTGGATGGGTATTCCCGAGCCTATGGCGGCCAAAATCGGCTCTTTTACCACTTGCGCCGTTTTTGCACCGGCTTTCAGCGCCGCTTCTATAACCGCTCTTCTTTGGGTTGAAGTAACTCCCGCAGGAACAGAGATTAAAACATCGGGTTTAAACAGATTAAACTTGGGAAGAGCTTTTTTCATGTAATAACGGAGCATCGCTTCTGTAACATGATAATCCGCTATCACTCCGTCTTTCATCGGACGGTATGCAACTATGTCATCTGGTGTGCGTCCAAGCATTTCTTTGGCATCATCACCTATTGCCAAAATTTTGTTTTCCTGCTCGGAAACCGCAACCACAGATGGCTCTCTAAGCACTACGCCTCTGCCGGGAACAAAAACCAAAGTGTAAGTTGTCCCTAAATCTATTCCTAATTTCGGGGCAAAAAAACTCATGCCATTATTGTAAAGTTTTAATGTTAAAAAGCAAATTTTGCTTCATTAAGCAAGGTATCTGCTAAGAAATATCTAGTTAGGCATCTTGAATTTGCATTCCTCTTAGGGCTTGTATGCGTTTTTCTATCGGAGGATGGGTTGAAAAATATTCTTGAATTTTAGACGCAAAACTTTTTCCCTTTTCACCAAACGGGTTTGCTATAAACAAATGCGCAGTTGCCGAATTCGCTTTTCGCATAGGTCTGCCATAGTGAGCGATTTTCTCCAAAGCAGAAGCCAAGCCTTCCGGATAGCGAGTAATAAGAGCTCCCGAGGCGTCAGCCAAATACTCTCTTTTCCTTGAAATTGCAAGTTGCAAGAGTTGGCCGGCTATCGGGGCAACTATCAAAGCGATGACAAACAAAACAACAAACAAAGCATTTGCTTTTCCGGAGTCTCTATCCCCTCCCCAAAATGATACTCTCAAAAACATATCTGCAAGAATCGACAAAAACCCTACCAATACCACAGCTATTGTCATAACCAGCGTATCTCTGTTTTGAATGTGTGACAGCTCATGCGCGAGTACTCCTTCCAGCTCTTTTTTGTCCAAAATTTGCAAAAGGCCTTCAGTTACGGCAACGGCAGAATGCTTCGGATCTCTTCCGGTTGCAAAGGCATTCGGAGATGGGTCTTTTATGATATAAATTTTAGGCATGGGAAGCCCCGATGCAATTGTTAAATTCTCAATCAATCTGTACAACTCCGGATTATCTTTTTTGCTAATTGGCTTTGCGCCAACACTTGCAAGCGCGATTTTGTCTGAGAACCAGTAAGCTCCGACATTCATCGCAAGAGCAAATAAAGCAGAGACGTAAAGAATCCAAACATTGTTAAGATAAGTGGCAAAAAGCCAGCCAAACCCTAACACCACAAATAAAAACACAGCAAGCATTAACATGCTTTTTCTCTTGTTTTGTTGTTGTATTTCGTAGAGATTCATAGATGAAGTTTACTTATTTGATTGTTGATTCCAAAAATATTTTCTTTTCAAACCCGCCTTCTTCGGCTCTCTTTTTGGCTTGCAGGTTTTCTATTTCATCTTTTGATAAATTAAATTCTTTCACAATGGTTTCTATCAACTCAAAAATGTCCGCCATTTTGCTTTGCAGTTCTTCTTTGTTGTTCGGATCGTAACCGGCTTTACGCAAATTTTCAGCCTCTTCTATCAAAAGATAAAGCAATTCCCTTTTGTACTCGTCATCATCCATTTCTCTTTCGTTTACCACAAAACCATCAAGGCGAAGTTTTTGTGGTATTAAATCTCTTACAAGTTTTCCGTAACGTTGTTTCATATATTTATTTTTCAGTATTATCGCTTTTAAAAGATACATTTACAACCTCTCTGTCTTTTTCATCTTCAATTTCATAAAACTCTGCCGGTTTAAATTTAAACAAAGAGGCTATGAGGTTTGTCGGAAACATTTCAAGGGCGGTATTGTACTCGCGCACATTGCTGTTGTAGAACCTGCGCGCCGCCTGAATCTTGTCTTCAGCATCTGTAAGCTCTCTTTGGAGCTCCAAAAAGTTTTGGTTTGCCTTCAGGTCGGGGTACTGTTCCGCAACGGCAAAAACGCTTTTTAACGCATCCGTTAGCATATTGTCTGCCTGCAGTTTCTCTTTACTGTTTTGACCTTCAAGAATTTTTGATCTAAGCTCAACCACCTTCTCCAGAGTTTCTCTTTCATGTCCCATATAACCTTTAACCGCTTCAACCAAATTTGGAATAAGATTTGCCCGCCTTTTAAGTTGCACATCAATATCTGCTGAGGCTTCTTTTACTCTGTTTTTATATGTAACAAGACGGTTGTAAAGCAAAATTACTGCTACAACCAAAACAGCAAAAATTATTAAGATAATGTTTATCATGATTTTACTTTATTTAATATGCTAAAATTATAGCAAAACCAATCCAAAACTCCAGAAATTTTGCAAACTCAGCGTTTAATACACTACAAGTTTTTAAGAAAGTCTTACTTGATTTTTGGGAGATTCACCTTTGAAAAAAGCGATTATGTTATCAGCAACCATCTCGGCCATTTTATCTCTCGTCTCTTTTGAAGCGCTAGCTATATGAGGAGTTAAAACAGTATTTGGAAGTTCAAGAAGTTTTTTTGTGATTTCAGGCTCAAATTCATAAACATCAAGCGCAACCGCAAAAAGGTGTCCACTTTCAAGCACATCAACCAGATCACTTTCCACCACTACCTTACCTCTTGAAGTATTTACAAAAACCGCGCCTTTTTTAAGCATTAACAGTTTGTTTTTATCCAATAAGTGTGCTGTGGAAGGTAAAAGCGGAACATGCACAGTTAAAACATCAACATTGGGTAACATTTTCTCAAGTTCCGGGTAAAAATCGGCATCAACGGTATCATGCAAGTAATTATTCTCAGCAACATCATGATAAATTATCCGCATACCAAAACCATGGTGCATAATTTCGGCAACCCTCGTTCCTATTCGCCCTGCTCCCAAAACACCCAGTGTTTTTCCTGTCAAATCAAGCCCTAAAAGAAGTTCCGGCTCCCAACCTTTGTATTTTCCAGCTCGTGTAAATTTATCCGCTTCAACAATTCTTTGGGTCGCCGCACAAATAAGCCCGGCAGTGTGCTCAGCTACAGTCTCGGTAAGCACCCCGGGGGTGTGAGTTACTACAATTCCCAGCTCTTCGGCCGCCTCCAAATCAATATGACCGAACCCTACAGAGTAAGTTGAACAAATTTTTAAATTTGGAGCACTGCTTAAAACTTCTTTATCTATTGTATCGGTAAGCAGGCACACCAAAGCATCAGGGTTATATTCTCTCAGTTTCTCTATCAATTCTTTTTTTGAAAGCTGCCTTTCCCCAACGTAAACTACATCAAGCCCGGCATTCTTGAGTTTTTCAATACCAACTTCAGGTATATGTCTTGTAATCAAAATCTTTGCCACTTTCAAATTTTAACATAAAAAAACAAATCTTTTTGCAAATTGTGAATAAATGATACAATGGTAAATATGGAAGTTGACATTCTTTCAGTTGGAGACGTTACAACAGATGCTTTTATTGACTTAAGCAAAGCTTTTGTTTGGCACAGCGGAGGGCTTCAAAAATTGTGCATGAGTTTTGGAGACAAAATTCCGTATAAAGACTTAAAAATAATAGACGGGGTTGGAAATGCTGCAAACGCTGCGGTTTGTGCCTCAAGACTTGGAGTAAGCTCTGCGTTGTATACTTTCGTCGGTGGAGACGACTTTGGCCAAAAAGCAATAGCGCATTGGAAAGAAGATGGAGTTAACACCAATTTTGTAAAAATACACAGCGAACTTCAAACCCACTTTCATTTTGTACTACGTTTCGGCCCCGAAAGAACAATTTTAATCAAACATGAAAAATGGCCGTATGATATATCGAATATAAAAGCTCTAAAGCCCAAGTGGATATACCTTACAAGCATCGGGGAGCACACAGAATATTTCCATCAGCAACTCTCATCATTTCTCCAAGAAAATGAAGATATAAAACTGGCTTTCCAACCCGGCACTTTTCAAATCTCTCTTCTGGCACAAGGTAAGCTCTCTAATCTGCTTGCGCGATCTGACATATTTATTTGCAACACTCAAGAGGCAATGTTGATTTTAAATACTCAAGAGCAAAACCCTATCAAGCTTTTAGAGAAAATGGCAGAAAAGACCAGAAACCCGATTATAACAGACGGTCCAAACGGGGTGTACTTTATTTTTGAAAACAATATGTATCACCTTCCGGCTTATCCGGATTTGAAACCTCCAGTTGACAGGACCGGGGCCGGGGACGCTTTCTCTGCTACCACTGTCTCTTTTCTTGCGAAAGGATCCAACCTTAAAGAAGCAATAGTTTACGGACCTGTAAACTCTATGTCTGTGGTGCAGTATGTAGGGGCGCAAAAGGGCTTGTTATCCACTTTGGAGATTGAGGAGTTGTTGAAAAACGCACCAAAGGAATATAATCTTAAAGAGATAAGTGCGAAATTATAAGTTTAATATTGATCATGAACAATTTCAGTTATAAAAAAGGTTTTACACTCATTGAGCTTTTGGTTGTGATTGCTATCATAGGTCTTTTAGCTTCCGCTATTATGTCATCTCTCTCCGATGCACGCCAGAAGAGCAGGCACGCAAAAAGACTGCAGGATATGAA
>WFWK01000003.1 GCA_015491135.1 Patescibacteria group bacterium
GATAAACAGACTAAAAGAGGCGATAAAGTAGTACGATGAAAAATAAAAAACCCGCGCGAAAGCTTTGCTTTCGCGCGGGGTCTCATTAGCCGGATACACTCTCAAGCGCCATCTCAAGCGCTCGGATTACTTCTGATAATTTGTAAGGCTTTGAGAGAAAATCAACAGCGCCGGCATCTTCAGCCGGTTTTTTATTGTTGATATCTCCCGAGGTTGCAACCACTACCACCCCAAGAGAACATGCCATCGGAATTACTTTCTCCCATGAGTGGCCATCGGGTAGGTCACAATCGGTAAAGAGAAGATCCACTTTCTCTTTCTTCAAAGCCTCTAAAGCACTTTCAATATCGTGCGCTTTGGAGATTTCAAAACCTGCTCGTTTCAGATAAATGGCCAAAACGCTGAGAAGGTTAAGGTCATCTTCCAATACAAGAAGTTTTGTCATTTGCGTCTCCTCTCTGTTGGTATTAAGGTAGACGCCTCCCGTTTTTTCTGGCAACACTTTGACATAAATTTTCCCAAAGTCAACAGTTTACTGTTGAATTTACAAGGTCCGACCTTGTAAGATTTTGTTGTGGATAACTTATTTCACAAAGTGGGTCAAAGTGGTATATAATTGGAGTTAGGTGGGAGAAAGTGGGAAGGTCGACTTCCACCGAAAAACGCGCGTATGCTAATAGGTGAGTACACACATACTATAGATGATAAACACAGGTTGACTTTGCCCAAGAAATTTAAAAGTGAATTGGGTAAAAAAGTCGTACTCACCAGAGGTCTTGATTATTGTTTGTTCCTTTACTCACAAGAAGAATGGAGGCGCATAGCTGAAAAACTGAAAAAACTTCCATTCACACAAGGAGGTACGCGCGGTTTTACCAGGTTTATGTTTTCGGGAGCTGCTGAGGTTGAAGTTGACAAATCCGGGAGAATCTTAATTCCGGAGAATTTGCGTCGCTTTGCCGGACTGAAAAACAAGGTTGTACTAGCCGGTGTATCAGACAGGGTTGAAATTTGGGATGAGAAAAAATGGAGATCATACACACAAACTGTGGAGCAACAAGGAGAACAGCTTGCCGAAAAATTGAGCGAGGTCGGGCTTATTTAGCGAGCTCCGAGCCGCCGGGGGATAGCAAGATTCAAAAATCTCTAACTTTATTTGATACTTGCTTTTAAAAAACGTCATGCGCACTCAACAAACGTCACAATCCTCCGGCGACTCGGTGCCCGCAAGCACCGAGCATGTATCTGTTCTTTTACAAGAAGCCGTTTCAAGTTTAAATCTGCATGAGGGTGCTGTTGTTTTTGACGGCACTTTTGGCTCCGGCGGACACAGCAGAGAAATAGCAAAGCAGATAGGGCAAGGGGTTTTAATTATCGGAGATCTAGACCCTAAAGCTCTGAAAGACGCAAAAAATATTTTGAAAAATTTCGTCGGGAAATTGATAGTTCACAAAGGAAACTTTGCAGATGTTGACAAGACTTTAATTGAGCATTCAGTGGAAAAACTTGATGCCGTTTTGCTTGATTTGGGCTGGAGAGTTGAACAACTGTCATATAATCGCGGTTTTTCTTTTCAAAACAATGAACCGCTTAATATGCGATACGATGGCAAAACAAGACTGGAAGCTCTCACAGCTTATGATGTTGTAAACAGCTGGAGTGAAGAGACGCTCTCGGAGATAATATATAACTTCTCCGGTGAGCGTTTTGCCAAAAGAATTGCCAAGGCAATTGTGCAAGAAAGAGAAAAGCATCCAATTGAAACCACTTTTGATTTGCTGGAGGTTATAAAAAAGGCAATCCCCGGGAGCGGTAGAGCTTATCGTAAAATACATCCGGCGACAAAAACTTTTCAAGCCATAAGAATTGCGGTTAACGATGAGTTCGGTTCCATTGAAAGGGGAATTCCTCGTTTGGTTGATTTGCTTAAAAAAGGGGGAAGAATTGCGATTATCACTTTTCATTCGACCGAAGACAGAATAGTTAAAAACATTTTTAAAACTCTGCAAAAAAAAGAAGAAATTGAAATTTTAACCAAAAAACCGATAACGGCTTCTGAGGAAGAGATAAAAACAAATCCGCGCTCAAGAAGTGCAAAGTTAAGAGTTGCAATTAAAAAATAAACATGAACAAAATTTTAAAAATTAACATAACACTTTTCATAGTATTTGCGCTTTTACTTGCGCTTTATGTTTATTTTGTTGTCTCAACTGTGGCCAAAGCTGCAGACGTAAAAGAGCTTTCAAGAGAAATTGCCAGCAAAAACGCTCAGCTGTCCGAAATTGAATTTGAATATATGCGCAATTTCCAGCAACTCTCAAAAGATGATGCCAAAAAATTCGGTCTGGTTTCGATAAATGAAAAAACATATTTAAAGACCAAAGTGCATCTTGGTTTGGGTAACTGATATGAAAAAAAATATCTCTCAAAGAAAGGTCTTAAAAACCAGAATCGCTTTAATTTTTTTAGGCTTCATTATTTTAACTCTTCTGGAGTTTGTGCGTCTTTATTTTTTGCAAGTTGCAAACTATGAAAGATTTACCGCAATGGCCCAGGGGCAGTATGTATCGCGTAATTCGCATTTTTTTGATAGGGGAAACATTTTTTTTAAAGACAGAAACGGTGGCCTTTTCTCGGTTGCTGCTGTAGCGTCAGGCTACAAAATAGCCATAAATCCAAAGAAAATAGAAAATCCCGACACCGTCTTTAATAAACTGTCAAAATATATAAATTTGAATGAGAAAACTTTTTTCAAAAAAGCAACGAAAAAAGACGATCCATATGAGGAAGTGGCTTTTAAGGTAGAAAAAGAAGTGGCAGAGAAAATCGCCGAGGAAAAAATCAGTGGTGTTATTTTGGTTCCGCAAAGATGGAGAGTTTATCCGGCAAAAAACATGGCTGCACAAACCATAGGCTTTCTGGCCTATGGCGAAGATGGAAAACTCTCTGGTAGATACGGTCTGGAGAAATATTACAATGACACCCTCTCAAGAGATGATAAAAAACTTAAGGTCAATTTTTTTGCTGCAATGTTCAAACAGGTGCAAGAGTGGCTTTCTGAAAAAGAAGTCAAAGGAGATATTGTAACAAGTATTGATCCGACGGTTCAAAAATTTTTAACAGACACTTTAAGTTCGGTTAAAAACGATGAGGGTGCGGAATTTGCCGCCGGCATAATAATGAAATCGCAAACGGGAGAAATTGTCGCTTTGGGCTCTGTTCCCGATTTTGATTTAAATAATTTTCAAAAAGAGAATCCGGCCCTGTTTAAAAATTTACTAGTAGAGAATGTCTACGAAATGGGTTCCATCATTAAACCTGTCACGATTGCAGCCGGGGTTGATGCCGGTGTCATAAACAAAAACAGCACTTACAATGATAAGGGATATGTAGTTGTAGATGGGCACAAAATTTACAATTATGACAAAAAAGGCAGAGGAAAGAATACTACAATGTCTGAGGTGTTGGCCCATTCTTTAAATACCGGTGTTGTCTTTGTTATGCAAAAATTGGGCAAAGAAAGATTCCGGGACTACTTTTTAAAACTTGACCTTGCGCAAGAGACCGGCATTGATCTCCCTTATGAAGCTTCCAACTTGATAGAGAATTTGTACAGCCCGAGAAATATTGAATATGCAACTGCGAGTTTCGGGCAGGGGATAGCATTAACTCCGATCTCAGCAATAAGAGCGCTTAACGCCGTTGCAACCGGATACTTGGTTCAACCCCATGTAGTTGTTGAGATACAGACAAACACCGGTCTTGCATATAAAAAAGACTATTTTGATATGAGAACAAAAGTCTTTTCGGATAAGGCAACCAAGACGGTGGCTAGTATGTTGGTTGAGGCGGTTGATAAAACTTTAAAAGGAGGGAAGCTTTCAATAAAAGAGTACTCAATTGCTGTAAAAACCGGAACAGCCCAGGTAAGCGACGGCAAGAGTGGATACCTGGAAGACGGGGTTTTACACACATTTGTAGGATATTTTCCCGCCTATGACCCGGAGTACACTATACTTCTTATGCTTATGAAACCTCAAGAGCACAAATATTCATCGCAAACGTTGAGTGTTCCGTTTTTTGACATTGTTAAGTTTTTGATAAATTATTATGATATAAAACCTGACAGAATATAAGATCGGGCAAAAAGTGTAATGAAAAATTTTCCACATAAAAAGGTGTTGCTTGTCGGAGTGGGCGGAATCGGCATTTCCGCCTTAGCAAGACTTCTTATTTCAAAGGGTGTGCAAGTTTTTGGAATTAACGACTCTGAAAGTCCGGAGACGCTCTCGGATATTGCCGAGAAAATAAATTTACAGATTTACAGAGGAGAAGCGACAAAGATGGATTTGCCCGATGAGATTGAAGCTATTGTTTATTCAACAGCTTGGGAAGGGCGCGCTCCCGAATTTATATCTTTTTTGGAAAAATTAAATTTACCCATGTACTCGTATGCTCAAGCTTTGGGGTTGGTTTCAAGAGATTATAAAACCGTAGCCGTCTCCGGTACCCACGGTAAAACAACCACAACTGCAATGCTCTCTTTTGCGCTTGAGCAGGCGGGAATAAAACACAACACAATAGTTGGCAGTCTTGTAGATTGGAAAGACGGCACAAAAAGCAATTTTAAAGATGGCGCCGGAAGTGACATTTTGGTTATAGAAGCATGTGAGTATAAAAGGCACTTCCTAAACTTTCGTCCGTTTTTGTCTCTTATTACAAATGTTGAATATGATCACCCGGATTATTACAAATCTCTAGATGATGTAAAGGAGGCTTTTGCGCAATTTCAAAAGCAATCAAAGCATGTCATTTACTCTACAGATACAGTTGTTCAAGATATCAAAAAACTTCTGCCGGAGCTTTCCGTTTTGGGAGAGCACAACAGAGAAAACGCCGCTTTGGCGGTGGCGGGAGCCGTTTTTTTGGGAGCCGATAAAGAAAAAGCTATTGAAGGGGTTGCAAATTTTAAAGGGGCTTGGCGAAGAATTGAATACAAAGGAAAAAACAACAAAGGCGCTTTAGTGTTTGACGATTACGCCCATCACCCAACAGAGATTAAAGCAACGCTTTCGGCAGTCAGAAAGGCAAACCCCCACGGCAGAGTTTATGCCGTTTTTGAGCCTCATATGTACTCACGCACAGCAGAGCTTTTTGATGAATTTGCGCACGCTTTTGAACTGGCCGATGAAGTGTACTTGGCTCCGATTTATCCTGCGCGTGAGGCTCCCATTGAGGGTATAACAAGCGAATCTCTTTCTTTGGCTGTCTCAAAGACAGGGAAAAAAGTAACGGCTCTGCCATGGGAGTCTCTTGTTTCCGAGCTTAAAAATAAGGGGGGAAAAGGTGACATTATTTTATGTATGGGAGCGGGTGAGATGTTTAAACTTGCACAGGATATTGCAAACTAGAGTTCGTTTTGTGATAGTATATCTCTATGGTAGATAAGAAAATCAAAGAAAAAGTTGAAAAATTGCGTGAACTTATAAATTATCATAACTATCGCTACTATGTGCTGGATGATCCTGAGATATCGGATGCGCAATATGACTCTCTGCTGCAAGAGC
>WFWK01000004.1 GCA_015491135.1 Patescibacteria group bacterium
TACAAGTACATGGAATTTGACTTTCTTAAAGAAAAACTTGAGAAATTCCTTGCAATTATTCCCGAATCGTTTAAGATAGCTGACGAAATCAAAAAAAGCCCGAAAGGATTGACGGTAACAATAGAAAAAGCGAAATCAAAAAAATAAAAAATATTATGAAAACAAACAAATCATACAAAAAAAGAATAAAAGTTACCAAAAAAGGGAAAATTTTGGTACGTATTCCCGGACAAAACCATTTTAACGCAAAACAAAGAGGTAAAAAAAGATTGAAAAAAAGAAGAATGAGAGCCATAACTCTTCCAAACAGGGTTATTCGCAGATTTCTATCAGGTGTAAAGTAAGTTAGAAATAATTAAAAAGTAGTATGGTACGCGTAAAAAGAGGAATAATTTCAATGAAAAGACGTCGCAATATTCTGCGACAAGTCAAAGGGTATCGCTTTGGACGCTCCAAAAAAGAACGTCAAGCAAAAGAAGCTATAGCGCATGCCGGAGTTCATGCTTTTGCACACAGAAGAAAAAAGAAAGGTGAGTTTCGCCGCTTGTTTACTGTTCGTATAAACGCCGCCACTCGCGCGCTGGGTATTTCTTACTCAAAGTTTATAGACGCTTTGCACAAAAAAAACATAGAACTTGACAGAAAAATTCTCTCTCAAATAGCAAACCAAAATCCTGAAGTGTTTGAAAAAATAGTAAAAGAAGCTACAAAATAATCACTTCAAAGTGGCAAGGATAGCAAAAACGCGGTAGATTTCCGCGTTTTTTGTTTTAAAAATCTATCTCTTCCACCTCCCCTTGCTCTGGTACGCGCGCGTTTAAATTCAAATAATCCCTTAGTCTTTGTGTTAAAAACAGAGACGCTTTCGGCTCTCCCAAGACAACCCAGGTGTTTTTATTTTTCTCTTTTGTGTGGAAGGCAAACTCAACCAAATTATCCAAATCTTTGTGTGCCGAATACCCTCTTATTTTCATTCTTTTTGCTTTTATTTTTACCCATTCGTTGTTTATTTTTACCTTCCTTGCTCCGTCATATATCAAGCGCCCCACCGTTCCAACAGCTTGGTACCCAACAAACAATATAATGTTTTTCGGATTTTTTAAGAAAATCTTCTCATGCATCAAAACTCTGCCACCAACTGACATTCCGGAACCCGCCAAAATAATTTTGGGATCGGGAGCTTTAAGTAAGGCTTGTGACTCCTTTGGATCTTTTACGGTAACATGCCCGGGAAAAGAGAAGATGTCGTCACCGGATTTTATTTGCTCTTGTACTTCTTTTTTAAACAAATGGGTGTACTTTTTGAAAATCTCTGTTACCGCAATTGCAAGTGGTGAATCAAGATAAACCGGAATCTGCGGTATCTCACCCCTTTCAACGAAATTGTTAATTTCAAAAATAAGAATTTGCGACCTTTGCATTGCAAAACTCGGAATTATCAATGTGGAGTTATTCTTAATTGCCAGCTGAATCGCTTTTTTAAGTTTTGCATCTCTTAAATCTCTCTGCTCATGGTTTCTGTCTCCATACACACTTTCCATCAAAAGATAATCGGCATCATCTATCACCTCGGTGTCGGGCAAAAGCGGAGCCGGCGAGTTTCCCAAATCGCCGGTGTAGACAAATGTCTTCGCACCCCTTGAAAGTGAGATCATTGCCGAGCCCAAGATGTGTCCGGCATCTTTGAAAACTACCCTAACATCTCCCACTGCAAACTCTTCGTGATACTCTTTTGTCTCCCACAGAGAGAGAGCTTTTTCAACATCAGTTTTTTCATACAGTATCGGAACTCCAAATTCTTTGGACTCGGAAAACATTATTTTTAAAGCGTCGTCATACATAACCTCGGCCAAATCTTTTGTTGCCGAGGTTGAGATAATCTTTCCTCTGAACCCGTCTTTTACAAGTTTTGGAATTCTACCTATGTGATCCGCATGCGCATGTGTTACAAGCAAAACATCAATATCTTTCGGATCAAACGGAAAAGGTTCATGATTTTTCAAAGTTGCGTATTTACTCCCTTGTGTCAGGCCACAATCAAGAAGGATTCTTTTTTTGCCAACATTAAGCTCAAAACAAGCTCCGGTTACCTCACCCGCTCCGCCATGAAAATACAGTTTTGATTTCATTGAAAATATTGTAACATAAAAAGGTGAGGTATTTTATTATTGTGCTTTTAGTTTTTATACTTATTTCGATAGCAGTATCTTTTTATGCATTAAAACAGGCAAAAATTGAAAAAGATTATAATTTTAAGAAAGAGATTATGCAAATATACTCAACAGCTTTTAAAGATGGCGAATTTATTCCTTCAAAATATACATGTGATGGCGAGAATATAAACCCGCCCCTGTTTTGGAAAGGAGTGCCCGAGCAGGCGGTATCTCTTGCTTTGGTTGTTGATGACCCTGATGTACCGGCTCAACTGCGGGAAGACAGACACTTCACTCATTGGGTACTTTGGAATATAGACCCGAGTGTAACTCAGATTCCTGAAAACTCAAAAATCGGCATTGTCGGACTAAATGATGCCGGTGAAAACAAATATATGGGCCCGTGCCCGCCACCGCAGTTTGAACCTACAGTACACAGATACTTCTTTACCCTCTACGCGCTTGATGTGCAACTGAATTTGCCCACAAATACAACCCTTTCTCAGTTAAAAGAAGCGATGCAAGGGCATGTTTTGGAAAGTTCTCAACTGATAGGTCGTTACGATAGAAAAAAATAACGCAAGTTTAACAACTTGCGTTATTTTATATTCCACTTAACTACGTGCCACTTGTCTTGTTTGAAAATTAATCTGCCATAATGGCCATATCTTAACCTGAGGCCTATTGGTATTTCCGCCACATCTGTCTCCAGCATGACACCAACAAGCACAAGCGATACCAAAGCATGAGTTACCAAAAGACAAGTTTTGCAATCTTCTGTCTCAAGACTTCTCTTTATAACTGAAACTCTTGCTTTGACTTGCTCTAAAGACTCGGCTCCCATTAAAGCTCGGAGACTGGTTGGTAAAATCTTTTTTAAATATTGTTGATCTACTTCCCATTCTCTAAGCTCGTCTTTGATTATCACTCTGTGTTCAAAATACTCAGCCGTCTGTCGAGCTCTTTTTAAAGGTGAACATAAAACAAGCGATATGTCTTCATTTGACAGTTTTTGACAAAGAACGCGAGCGCCTATTGCACCCTGGGAGCTTAAACCCGGGTCTTTATCAAGGGTCTTCCGGTTAGGTATTTCGTGCCGTAACACAATAACCTGCCTGCACATTTTCCCTCTCCGTATTACTTTTCCCAATCTCAAAATAACACGAAAACACTAAAACCAAAAACAGCTCCCGCCACTTTAAGTCACAAAATGCAACCTAAAGTGGCGGGAGCTGCTGTGCCGGCAGGTATTTACCTGGAGTCTTCCAGGTGGGTGCCCGCACTGACCTGCCACGACAGATCAAAATATAAGGCTCCCGTATTGTTCAACTAAGCAGGATAATACCCGCCGGCTAACTACAGTATAGCACTATTTCTTGTCATTTGCACCACCTTCGTCTTTAGACTCTTTTGCTTTCTTTACGACACCAAATGCAAGCGCCACCGCAACAACTACCATTATAGCCCAAACCCACCAAGGAATGGAGAAGCTGGCATTGCCCGCTTCTTGAGCGGCTTTTATTGCGTCTTGATCCAGCGCCACATTTACATTATCCCAATTCATAATGTTATTGTTACTCTACTAATCCGTCCAGATTAACATCATACAAAATTCTCTCCTGAACAAGAGTGTAATCAACAATTTCCTCATCTTTAAACCACAAAGCGAGTTCATCTATTGCCTCTTCTATAGAACCTGAAGCATGTATTAAGTTGCGCACAGCTCTTCCATCTGTATCTGCCATCTGATATGAATCAAGAACAAAATCACCGCGAATTGTACCAACATCGGAGCTCAATGGCTCGGTTCCGCCGACCAGCTTTCTAACCAAAGCAACGGCATGTGCCCCTTCAAGAGCCAAAGCCATAACAGGACCAGATGACATATAAGCCTTTAGGCCTTCTATTACTCTCTCCCCTGCTTCCTCAGGTGTGTTAAACGGGGCTTCTTTTCCTTGTTTCCTGTAGGCTTCCAAAGCCTTCTCTCCCACATTCTTTTTCCACTCGGGGTTTAGATTGTAGTGTTTATCTATAAAATCTGGTGAAGGAACAAAAAACTTTGCTCCCACTATTTTAAGACCAACCCTCTCAAAGCGTTTTATAATCTCTCCCACAAGAGAACGCTGGATTCCATCGGGCTTTATAACTACAAGTGTTCTTTCATTTCTAAATTCCGACATGTTTTTTTATTAACTTTTAATTAAGGTAATTTTACATTTCTGCAGACAAAAAACAACTTGTTAAAATCCCGGCATATCCGGCATTGGAGACTCTTTCATCAAAGACTGCATGTAGTTTCTTCTTATTTCCTCTTCAACTTCCTGTCGGTCTCTGCCGTATCTTTTATATGAATATTCTTTAAGCGCCTCCACTTGCGCCGGCTCAGACTTGTATTTAATCGGCAACGTATTTATGGGGAATGGTTTAACCGGCATACCGTTGACAAGCAAAGAAAGGTAGGCGTGCCTGTTCTCTTGGGTTGTAACATCTTGCGCAGAGATATCGGGGGCCAAAACTTTTTCAAAAAACTCTCCGTCTTCTGTTCCGACGCGAAATACACATTTTGTTCCAACGTTTCCAAAAACAGCATCTCGTATTTCATCTGACAGTTGCGCGACAAACTGGTGCGCAATGTTAAGAGAAAGCTTATATTTTCTGGCCTCAGACAAAATGGTTGCGATAGACGGGGTTGTAAAGTTTTGGAACTCGTCAATGTACAAGTAAAACGGATTTCTCTGTTCAGCTGGCATATCAACTCTTGCAAAAGCGGCTTGCAAGAACTTGCCGACTATAATAAGTCCTAAAAGATTTGCGTTTAGCTCGCCTATTTTACCCTTTGATAGGTTTACAAGTAGAATTTTTTTGTTGTTCATTATGTCTGAAAAATTAAGTGTACTTTTTTTCTGTGCGATTATTGGTCTTATGTATTCGTTTGCCAAGAAAATATCTGTCTTACTTGTTATGTACGGAACAAAGTTTTCAAGCCCCTGCTCACCGGTTGTGGCCTCGGCCGATTTCCAAAACTGTTTAACCAAGGGGTTCTGAGTTTTAGCCAACAGAGAGTGTCTGTATTCTTTATCTGCCATAACTCTGGGGACGTCTGCTATGGTTCCTATATCATTTGGATCATCAACTATCAAAAGTGATGCATTTCTGAAATACTGCTGAAACATCGGCCCCATAGACTCAGGAACAGATTCAAACAGTTTTTCAAAAATAGAGAGCATCTCATCTACAACAAAGCTTTTCTGCTCGGGATGATTTGGATCATACTCATACATGTTAAGTCCCATCGGTCTTTGTATATATGCGGGATCAAAGTATATTACATCTTCCCATCTGTTTGGCGGAATAAATGAGAGAATATCTTCAACGTCCGATCCGTGTGGGTCAATGTAGCAGACACCGTCTCCATTGTAGATATCTTGAATAATCATACTTTTCATTAAGTAGGTTTTACCGGTACCGGTTTGACCGATTTCATAAAAATGTCTGAGTCTGTCTTCTTCCAAAAAGTAAACAGGGGTTTGCTGGTTTCCGTATATGTTCACTCCAAGTTGAATAGCGCCTTTTGACTCTTTGCTTTCAACAGAAGAGGCAACCTCTGAGACTTCAATTGGAGCCGGTCTACCCTTTGCTTTTGCTTTCTTGAGCTCTCTGGAAGTTTTAACAGCTACTGCTGTTAGATGATAAATTGTTGAAAGTTCTCTTACCGACAAGTCAATCTCTTCATCAGGAGAGTAGCTTCTGAATATGAAATTTTTTGTAGCTTTGTAAACATCTTTGTATAGGTGAAAGAGGATATCATTCCCTTGTGGTTCTTCAAACTGCTCAAACGAAGCGGACAAATCTGACAAAATCTCATCTGCGCGTTGCTGTGTTTTAGCGGAAGAGAAAATCCTTAAATTAACCGGCACCACTCTGCTTTCAATTTTTCTTTTTATAAGCTCCAGAATTATCTGATCGGCCTCTTTGTTTTCTCTTTTGATGTTAAACAGTGCGTCTTTCA
>WFWK01000005.1 GCA_015491135.1 Patescibacteria group bacterium
TAGCGGGAACCACTTTTGCTTGGAATGCTGTTTGGCATGGGACAGATTGGGTAATAGCAGGTAACACTGTATCGGCACAGAAAATTGCGGAGAATTTTGAATATTTGTACCAAAATTCTATAAATAAAACTCAAATACCAAATTGTGTTGGAGATAATAAAACTCTTCAATGGAATGGCAGTAATTTTATATGTGCCACTTTGAACTTTGATTCTGGTACCTCTAGGAGTTGCAACTACAACGGACGCCCATTGCAACATGGCGAAATTTATCACTACCAAGATATGTGCAGTAGCGGATGGATTAAAGGTAATTGGTTTGATGTTTGGGTTAAGTGTAATGATGGAGAACTTGAAACTTGGAGTAATGCAAACTGCTACTAAAATGCAGTATACTCTAAAAGAGTTATAATAAAACTGAAGGAAAAAACTTCTTTTGCCGGCTATTAATTTAGTATTTATTAAGTTTATTATTATTTATCAATTATCAGTTTTAATTTAATGCGTATGAAAAAAGGATCAGTTATAAACATAGAAAAAGAAACACTATACAATGAAAACTTTAGGAAAGTTTTATATACTGCAAATTATTCTCAACTTGTTGTAATGAGTATTGAGCCGGGGTATGATATTGGTATGGAAGTCCACGGGCTGGATCAGTTTATAAGAATAGAGCAAGGAAAAGGAAAAGCTGTATTAAACGGACAAGAATATGATATAGAAGATGACTTTGCTATAGTTATTCCAGCCGGCACAGAGCACAACATTATAAACACAGGTGATGTGCCACTGAAACTCTACACTATATACTCCCCTCCCGAGCACAAAGACGGCACAATCCACAGAACAAAAGCCGACGCAGAAGAAGAGCATTTTGACGGCAATACTACAGAATAACAATCTACATGATATAATTATTACATGGCTTCATGGGCAATATATGCGCTTCTTTCAGCTTTTTTCGCGGCGCTTGTGGCAATTTTCGGCAAAATAGGAATTAAAGACGTTGATTCAAATCTAGCCGTTGCAATAAGAACCATAATCATCATGGCTTTTGCGTGGGTGATAGTTTTCTTTCAAGGAAATGCTTCCGATATGTTCAAAATTTCTAAATTTTCAATGACTTTTATCGTGCTTTCTGCTTTTGCAACCGGGCTTTCATGGCTTTTTTATTTCAAAGCTCTTCAGCTGGGTGAGGTTGCGCGTGTTGCCCCGATTGATAAGCTAAGCATTGTCCTGACAATAATCCTTGCGTTTTTGCTTTTAGGAGAGGCGCCCACCTTGGGCAAGGTTTTGGGAGGTGCTTTGATAACAGTGGGTGTGTTTGTGCTGCTTTATGTAAAATAAGCTTATGCGTTTTGTATACAATCCAAATGCCGGAGAAGTCAAACTGCAAATTGATGGGAAAAGCTTCAAGCACCTTTTTGTGTCCCAAAGAAAAAAAGAAGGAGACATTTTAAAATTGCAAAATCTGAAAGATAATTTTGCATATCACTATAAAGTAGTGTCCATATCCAAAAAACATGCAACCGCAGTGCTTGAGAAAAAAGAACAGCTACCCGAGCAAAATATCACTGATAAAACTGTAGCGCTTGCCGTGATAGACCCGAAAGAGCTAAAAGAAGCAACTCGCGCTTTAGCTCAAATTGGGCAGAAAAAGTTTTTGTTTTTTTACGCTCAAAGATCACAGACAAACTACAAAATAAACAAAGAAAAATTAAAAGAAATCATAATTCAGTCTTATGAAATATCCGGACTAAACACGGAACCTGAGATTGAAATTTACAAATCACTTGACGAGCTTTTAGAAAAAGAAAACGGAAATATTTTTATGTTAGATGTTGACGGAGAGCATATTGATGATTTAAAATCGCAAACTGATATTTTGCTTGTCGGCCCGGAGGGCGGGTTTACAGAGCAAGAAAAAAGTTTGTTTAAAAGCAAAATCGCCTCCTTCTCACACAACCTTACATTAACGGCCAAAGTGGCTGCAGTTAGCGCACTGGCAAAACTTGTGCTATAACTTGTTCTTATGAAAATTTTGATAGAGAATTTAGAGTTTGAATCGGTAATAGGTATTTACAAACATGAACGTAAAGAAAAACAGAAAGTTGTAATGGATATTTATATTGACTACAATTATTCTGGTAAATATTTGGACTACTCTGAAGTGGCAGATTTTGTTCAACAGTTTATCCAAGCAAACGGCTTTTATTCTATAGAAGAGGCGTTGATCAAACTGTCAGAAGAGCTCAAAAACACTTACAAAAACATAAAAAATATAAAACTTCGTCTGAGGAAACCTACAATTTTACCCAATGCGGATGTGGGAGTTGAATTTGAAGGGTGATTATTCGCTTAGATTTAAATTAAAGGTTTTCATTGTGTTCTCTAATACCTGCATTTGCATAAAATCATTATCAAGTTTTTTAACTTCTGCAATTTTCTCTAAAGTGTAGATTATAAAACTCGGTTCGTTTCTCTGTCCCCTTTTGGGGATCGGCGCGGCATACGGCGCGTCAGATTCTACAAGAATTTTATCAGTTGGCAAAAACTCAACCATCTCCTGTACCGATTTTGCAAAAGTTACAACTCCCGGAATTCCAAAAGTGGCATCAAGCTCCAAAAACTTTTTTGCCGTCTCTGTATTTGCCGTAAAAAAATGCATATGCAAATGCAATTTTGGAAACTCTTTTTTATACCTCTTTAAAATATCAAAAGCCAAATCATGTGCATTGGTTGAATTTTGCGCAGAGCGAATATGGAGCATTAAAGGAAGGTCAGCCTCTACTGCCAGCTGAATTTGTGTTTCAAAAAGCTTTATTTGCCTTTCTTTATCTTCCTCTTCCATTCTATAGAGGTCAAGCCCGCACTCGCCAATTGCCACTATTTTATTTTCTTTTTTGTTTTGCAGAAGTTCTTTATAAAAATTTTCGTCAAACTCTTCATGCTCTGTTGGGTGCTGTCCCACACAAGTCCAAATAAAATCATGCTCTTGTGCAATATCTACCGCTTGTTTGCTTGTTTTTGCGCCGGTGCCAACAGCAATCGCAGCCACCCCAGACTGTTGCATATTTTGGATAACCTCCTCTCTGTCATTATCAAAAGCGCTAAAATGCGGGTGTGAGTGCGCATCTACATATTTGATTTCCATACAAAAGCTAGTATATCATCTTGATTTATACTTATGAACTCCGCACAAGAAAAACGCGCACTGTGGCGCGCTTTTCTTTTGTAGACTTTGATTGTTACATTATTGCTCAACTTCAATACCCATTGAGCGCGCGGTGCCGGCAATTATCTTTACAGCGGCGTCCATATCGTTTGCAGACAAATCAGGCATTTTTCTCTCTGCAATCTCTTCAAGCTGAGCTCTTGTAACTTTTCCCACCTTTTTAACTATATTTTTACCAGAACCTTTGTCTTTTCCTATAGCTTTAAGAAGAAGCCTTGATGCCGGCGGGGTTTTCAGTACAAAGTCAAAGCTTCTATCATCATATACATTTACAACAACGGGAATGATGTCATTTCCCATATCACGAGTTGCCTCATTAAACTGGTTTACAAAATCACCTATGTTTATTCCAACCTGTCCCAGCGCAGGACCAACAGGCGGAGCAGGTGTTGCCTTTCCCGCTTGTATTTGAAGCTTAAGTTGTCTTTCTATCTTTTTTGCCATAGCCAATATCTTACTTATTAAATCTTAAAAGTCCAGTTTAGATTGAACGAACTTGCACAAAATCAAGCTCAACCGGTGTCTCGCGCCCAAACATTGGCACAAGGACTTTAATTTTTCCTCTCTCCTCGTCAACTTCTCCGATTTTCCCTTCTAAATCTTTAAACGGACCATCAACTATAACAACAGCATCTCCAACTTGTAAATCTATTGCATGGGTTGGTGTCTCCGCATTCATTCTTTCAAACAGTTTTTGCACTTCTTCTTCAGCCATCGGTACCGGCTGAGTTCCACTTCCGACAAATCCGGTAACCCTTGGAGTGTTTCTTACAACATACCAAGACTCATCATCAACAATCATATCAACCAAGACATATCCCGGGTATATTTTTACTTGCTCCTCTACCCTCTTGCCTCCTTTCACTCTTATTTTTTTTTCTGTGGGAACTATAACTTGAAAAATCTTATCTTGCATTCCCATAGACTCAATTCTCTGACGCAAGTTACGAGCCACAGCCTCCTCATAACCTGAGTAAGTGTGGATTACATACCAGTGTCTTTTTTTGTCTCCTTTTTGTTTAGCCATGTTTAAAATTTGCACTTATAAATTAACCTATAAATTTTTTAAGCAGGTTTATGAAAATAAAGTCAAAAATTCCCAAATAAATTGAGGTCACTATTGATATAGCAACCACAAGGGCCGTAAAGATGATTGTTTGTTTTTGAGTTGGCCACGATACGTGACTCAACTCGGTTTTTACATCTTTTAAATATTTAATAAAACTCATAAGCGTTTTTAAATTGTCTAATTTAAAACGCCCCTTCCGGGCGTTTTTGCTATGATAGCATCTATGCTTATTTAGTCAAGAGTGAAATGACTAAATTAGTTAAATTTATCTAATCTCAAAGACCAATGTAACGGTTGATTTGATTTTACTATCACCTGTTGGCAACTCAGGAACCGCCACATCAACCCCCGCTTCAAAAGCAGTGAGTTTTTTTGTACGAGTCATAA
>WFWK01000006.1 GCA_015491135.1 Patescibacteria group bacterium
TCATTCCTTCAATGGATACAAGTTCAAAAGAGTACTGGGGACGCATTTTCCCTTCCCACCACCTGTTTATAAAAGTTGACTCTCTCCCACCGGTTATTATGCCGTTGAAAATAACGGCCATTGCTTTTGGAGATTTCATTGAATCTCTGGGAATTCTTACCTCCAAGACCGTATACTCATTTGTAAAAACAAAATGCGATCTAACGTAAGAGCGCCACAGGAGTGCAGCGGCAATTGCAAAACCGGGAACAGAGACAATGGGCAGTAAAATAACAAACCACCAAAAAACAAAAGAAAAGAAGGTTGGATTTAAAAACCAAACAGCAGCAAGCAAAACAAAAAAAGTAAGAGGCATGAAAATCAGCAAATGAAAACCGAAGCCGTGTAAATATTTAAAGAAACTTAAAATCTTATCTTGCATGATTCAATTTTATCATATGACAAAATATTTGAAATCGGAAAACAAACATAAAAACACAAAAAAGCAAAAGCCCGGATAAACCGGGCTTTTGCAAACGCTTCCAAAAGGAAGCACTTTAATAATGCACCAGATGATTCATTTGCGCAAGCGAGTTATCCACAGGTGCTATTTTTCTGTATCTTTATCCGCTAGCTCACTTTTTAAAGTATATCTTCCATCGGGTAGACGTTCAAAAGTATTTGAGTCTTGAAGGTTTACACCGATTGTGTTGTCTTTTACGTATCTTTCCCTCTTCACCCTTTCTATTATTTCTTGTTTTGTAAGGGGACCTTCTTTTTTAAGGATGTTCTTTATAACTTCTTTTACCGGACCTGTTGTGTATCCCCATTCCGCCAGAGCATAAAGTCCTCTTCCAACCAAGACAAACCTTGGGTCTTTTATAAGTTCATTGTGAGTTGTGGCCGGATTTGCTTTTTTGCCAAACAGCTCTTCTATCGCTTGAGCTACTTCTCTAAAATGCATCGGAGAGCCGTGCCTGCGCAATGCCAAGTATGCAAAATCTCTTATTCCTTTAACCTTAACGGCGGGAGAGTTTGCAAGTCCCCACTCACCCAACGGATTGCGAGAAAGTTGTTTTGAGAGTATAAGCCACCTGACAAGAGCTCTTTCGTCTTTTATGTCTTTCTCAAGACCAGCCAAGTGTTTTGCATATTTCTCCAAAATCTCCTCCTCGGGCAATGCAACCTGCTCCGACAGTTCACGAGTAAGTTTACGCAAAGCGTCTCTTACGGCTTTTGCCTGTGTCTCATCCAAATACCAGTGCGAGCTAAACTCTCTTGTCTCTTTATGTTTGCGAAACGGCTCTCCAACATGCAACAAAAACAAAATATGTTGCTTTACCGAATCCGGATAATCAAGCGTTTCAATCAAATCTCTCTCCGGAACTATACCCCCATGTTGCTTTATAAGCTCAGCTAACTCCTCAAGCGCATCTGCAACTTCTTGGTATTTTTCCGATTTTTGCAAAGCTTTAATGGCGTGATTTTCTATCTGGCGTACTCTCTCACGAGTTATTCCATATCTTTTTCCGACAGACTCCAGTGTTTCCGGTTTTTTGTCCTCAGAAAGCCCGTACCTTCTCACCAAAATATCAAAAGCTCTTTCATTGGGTAGAGCTTTAAGCAAAACTTCAGTTTTCTCTTTCGGGTCAAAATTTAGACGTATTTTGTCCTCGTGAATTGTCTGTGACTGTATATCCATAATAAATCTCTTATGCAACAACTTGTATCATAAAAAACACGAAACGTCAATCGTCTCATGTAAGCAACATAAAACCATAAAAACTCAAATAAGTCAACAGTTTTGAGTTTATGCGCTTATGATTTGCACTTCAACATAGTCAGTCTCCGACACTTCAATATCTATTTTCGTCAAGAGTGCATTTTTCTTTATCATGTCCTCAAAATCATCTATCGCCTCTTTCATCTCTTGATTTACCTTTAACTTTGCGGATACAAAATCATCTACCGTAAGTTGCAACTCTTTTCTTTTTTGTTGAATTGCGCGCAAAATATCACGCGCCAACCCCTCTTTTTTGAGCTCTTCTGTAATGTTTGTATCAAGCTCAACAGATTCAATCTCTTTCACTTCAATCTTTTTTACGTTCACCTCATCTGCAATTATTTCAAAATAATCATCATCCAAACTGCTTGCAAGCTTGCTTGATACAAAAAGCGTACTCAAAGGTTGTCTTACTTTTATTCCAGATGTTTTTCTCAAATCAAGAGCTAAAGTTACTATCTCGCGAGCTGTTTTCATTTTTTGCAAAATCGTTTCATCCGGCTGTTTTATTGAACACCAATTTGACAGGTGCACACTCTCCGGGTCACTCTCACGCTTTGTATTAAACCACAGATAATCCGCATGAAAAGGCGCCAAAGGTGCAAGAAGCTTAGCTGTTTTTCGCAAAACAAAACGTAAACTCTCAAGCGCTTCAAGTTTTGCGTTTTCGTCTTCGCCTTTAAATCTCTCACGCGAACGTCTTAAATACCAAGTTGACAAATCATCAACAAAACCGTGCAGAGGTTTAACAGCTTTATCAAGAGCATACTCCTCCAGAGCATCTGTTACTTTTTTGTGGGTATCATAAAGCTTGTTTATAATCCACTTATCAAGAACATTGTCGCTTTCTTTTGAATCCAAATGCGTTAAATCTTTCTCGTAGAGCTTGTAAAACTCAAGCACATTAAGCAGGCGTCCCAAGGTTTTTCTTGAAATTTCGGCCACTTCTTTTTCGGAAAATGCCAAGTTGTCAGCCTTCACAGCCGGGCTTCCAAGCATGTAAAGACGAATTGCATCTGCCCCGTAAGTGTCCACCATGTACATCGGGTCGGGATAGTTCTTAAGTTTTTTGGACATTTTTTTGCCATCTTCGGCCAAAACAATCCCGGTTGTAATTACATTTTTAAAAGCGTTTCTGTTAAACAAAGCTGTTGCCAGAACATGTTGATAGTAAAACCATGCTCTGGTTTGATCTTGTCCTTCAGCGATAAAATCGGCCGGATTTCGTTTTTCAAATTTTTCTTGATTTTCAAACGGATAGTGATACGTTGCGTAAGGTACGGATCCGGAATTAAACCAGGTATCAAGAACATCGGGAATTCTTTTCATTGTTCCGCCACATTTTTCGCACTTCCAAGTCACATCATCAACTACGTCTTTATGGAGATCATCAACTCTTGTACTCGAGTATTTCTCAAGCTCGTCAATTGAACCCACTACAACTTCATTTCCACAACCATTATTTTCCGCGTAATTCCGCGTTAAGTCCGCGTTATTCTGCGCGGGCTTGCCCGAACAGCGCCACACTGGAATGGTATTTGCCCAAAATCTGTTTCTTGAAATTGACCAATCTTTCGCGCCTTCTAGCCAATTTCCCCACCTACCCTTTTTTATGTGATGCGGATACCAATATATCGGCTCGGCATTTTTCAAAAGGTCCGATTTTATTTTTTCAACAGCTACAAACCAGCTTGAAGTTGCATAATTTAAAAGCGGAGTGTCACATCTCCAACAATGCGGATAGCTGTGTTCTATTTTTTGTTTGGCGAACAAAAGCCCTTTGTGAGCCAAGTATTTTATAATTTCTATATCTGTTCGCTGGTGGTCATCTTTTGGCTTTACTTGCATTCCCGCAAAATCTTTAACCTCTTTTTTAAACCTTCCCGTAATGTCAACATGTTGGATAAAGGGTAATTTTTTTTCTTTTGCCAGTTGCATATCCTCAGCACCAAAAGCGGGCGCAATGTGAACTATTCCCGTTCCTTCTTCAGTTGATACAAAATCTGCAGTATAGACTTTCCAAATATTTTCTTTGTTTTCCAAGTCTTTGTCTTTGTAATAGTTAAAAGCAGGTTTGTAGCTTCTGCCTTCAAGCTCTTTACCTTTAAACTCTTCTAAAATTTTGTATTCTTTATCTTTAAATATATCTTCCAGACGCTCTTTTGCTAAAATGTATTGTTCACCCTCCGATTCAACTCTTACATAATCAATATTCTCCCCTACCGCCAAAGCGACATTACCGGGCAATGTCCAAGGAGTTGTTGTCCAAGCCAGGATATAAGTTCCGGGCTCATCTTCAAGTTCAAATTTTGCTGTTACAGAAATATCTTTGATTTCCGCATACCCTTCGGTTACCTCGCTTTGAGAAAGAGTGGTCTCACACCTTGGGCAAATGTGAATTGAGCGAAAATCTTCATAAACCAATCCTTTTTCATAAAGAGTTTTAAACGCCCACCACTCTGACTCCATATAGTCTTTGTCCATTGTTTTGTACGGATTGTCCATATCAGCCCAGCGACCTATACGAGGAATTATTTTTTTCCACTCTTCCTCAAACTCAAAAATTTTTTGTCTGCAAGTTTGGTTGAATTTTTTAACTCCAACTTTCTCTATGATTTCATCTCTTCCCGATACCCCAAGCTCTTTTTCAACCAAGTTTTCAATCGGCAGTCCATGGCAATCCCAACCCCATTGGCGTTCAACTCTGAAACCGCGCATTGTTTTGTATCTGGGAATGGCATCTTTAACAAAAGATTGCAAAAGGTGTCCGTAATGCGGAAGTCCCGTAGCAAAAGGGGGGCCATCGTAAAACACAAACTCTTGAGGATTTTCTTCTCCTGCGGGTTTTTCAATTGATTTTTCAAAAATTCTGTTTTTATTCCAAAACTCCAGTACTTGCTCCTCAAGTTGCGCGTTTTTGCCTTTTGTGTTTTTCTCGTCATTCATGCAAGTCATTTTACTAAAAAAATAAATAAAATCTATTGGTTTGACATAATTTTTTAAAAAAGTATAGTTGCGACCAGTTCAATCAAAATCAAAGAGGTGTAACAATGATTGGAATATCACAACTCTCCGAGCTGCAAATCGGGCAAGAGTATATTTTAGTCAACCATGAAGGAGGACGAGAAAAAGTGACTCTCTTGCAAATTCAGTTTGCAAGGGCTCCTTCATCTGAAATTGAAAAAGATGAAAGAGAACAAATTAAAGAGCCGAATCTTTGCTTGCTTGAAGCGTATTTGCACTTTCAAACACAAAACGGTAAGACGGTGCTTAACGCTGCTGTTGTGGGACTTTTCCCGGAAAACAGACAAACGTACGTGCGCTTGTTTAAAGCCGATGATCCGATTTTGGAGATGCTCCCACAAAAACCTACACATTACATATTGTTTGTACTTCAACACACAAGAAGCTCAAGCTAGCTTATCACCCCGCCAAAAGGCGGGGTTTTCTCTTTAGCACCTCGGGCAGTTTTTGTCCCCATATTCACAAAACACACAACAGTATTTTTCAGGCTTACTTACCTTAATGACACTCTGGCATGCTTTGCACACAAACATACTCTGGCATTTGTTTTGCGGTATCTCCTCTTTTTGCGCATGTTTGCATTTTGGACAAGTAAGGGTTGCTTGCATGCCTTTAGTATATAACAAAACCCTCCTGCGCGCTACGCGCGCGGGAGGGTCAATTTATTCAAAACCAAAAACAGACGATATGGCGCGGAACCCCTCTTGTGCTCCTTGCCTGAGGGTTTCCGCCCTCTTCTCAGAGAAGGAAACCGCAAAGTTTGGTTCAACAAGCACAACTCTAACCCCACTTTTTCTTATTTTCTCAACCTCTTTTGTCACCATCTTGTGCCGTATGGCTCTTGCCAAAAACATTTTCTTTGCCAGAGATGGAGACTTTCTGTTGAGTTTTTCAAGAGCTTTTTTGAGGGTCAGTTTTTTTAGCACATCAGAGA
>WFWK01000007.1 GCA_015491135.1 Patescibacteria group bacterium
AACAAAACGTGCTCGCGTAAGGAAAAGCAAACTTTACTTTATACGTGAGAAAGTGGCAAAGGAGTTGCGTCGCATATTGCGTAAGACCACTGTCGTATCAATAGCGACAAAAGGCGCAGCTGAACTTGAAGAAGAAAGAAAAAGAGCCGAAGAGGAGGCACGAAAGAGAGAAGAAGAGCAAAAAGCCCAGGAAGAGGCTGAAAAACAATCTCAGGAAACAGAAGACACTCAGAACGAAGAACAAACCCAGCTCGAACAAACAGAGAAAGAGACTTCATCTCAAGAAGAGAACGAAAATACACAAGAGGAGGCACAAAAACAAGAAAAGCAAGAAGAAAAAGAATCTGAAGAGAAGTAAACAAAAACCCGGGAGAGCCCGGGTTTTTAATTTGAGTTTAATTAATAAATTTTATATACTAGAGCAACTTGCCCAGGTGGTGGAACTGGTATACACACACGGTTGAGGGCCGTGGCACTCCGTGCGTGCGGGTTCGAGTCCCGCCCTGGGCACTACAAACACCTAAAACCCAAAGCGAATGCTTTGGGTTTTTTGGTGTTTGTTGCCGAGGTAGGACTCGAAGAGAGGCGCGCGCGAAGCCCGCGAGCGTATGCGAGCGGAGCGCGCCGGCGGGACCGCGACTGCGAGACATTTTGGAGCGCAAAGCGCGAACAAAATGTCCGCAGTGGTGGTCGAGTCCCGCCCTGGGCACAAGCGAAACGAAGTGGAGCGCAGTGCACAGGGAGCAGAGCAAACTACTTTTATGTATGATACTGAAACAGTAAGTCGTCTAGAACCGCGACCGGTTTGTTTATTGAAAGTATGCACAAGATCACATACATATGAGACTCATTAACTAAACAATGAGTATATTGAAAAGCTGGGCATTATCCATTTCAACACCTATCCCAAGAGGCCCAAAATGAACGCACACATTGAAAGGTTTAACAAGACAATCCAAAGTGAGTTTGTAAACTACCATCTTGGCTTACTCTCTGTTGATATAGATTCTTTCCAAGAAAAACTCCACAATTGGCTTCTTTGGTACAACACAAAACGTCCCCATGAAAGCATTGGACTTAGTAGTCCCCTGTGGTATTTTACCATGTATATTATCAGCAAAGAGTCTCAAAGTGGGTGATAATGTACAAGTAATGAGTTAGTTTAATGTCCGTGTTATAATAAAACGCAACAATTTCCACATTCTATGAGAATTTTATTGACAAACAAAAACAGTGTAAATTTGCCAACTTCATATCGCCTGGCAATCGCTTTTTTGTTGTTTTCAATTTTCTTAGCCGTACAGATTGCAAACATTTTTTTCTATGGAGTTAACCTTGGTGGCCTACTTTGGTATTGTGAAGTAGCATTGGTTTTTCTAGCCATTGCATATTGGCGTCAAAGCGCTCTTATAGCTAGCACTATTTTAGTAACCGCAATACCTGCGCAGTTTTTGTGGATAATGGACTTCTTTTTAAACAGCTTCTTTGGATTTAGTTTCGGAAGAACAGAATGGATGTTTGACCCGACAGCTCCCCTTATTATACCTGCGTTATCTACCGTTGTGCATTTTGTTGTAATTCCCGGATCTACCTATGCAGTATGGCTTTTTGGTTTTTCTAAAAGTTCTCTCAGGGTGGCGTTATTGGCTACTCCAATATTGCTTATTGCAACATTTTTACTAACAGACCCAGTTTTGAATAGAAACTGTGTATTTTTTCCTTGTGATTTGCATATGACAAAAGATGCGACATTTATACTGCAATACAGCCCGCCGTTTTTCAGCGTATGGTATCTTCTGTATAATATTGTTTTTTGGATGACCACCATAACCCTTTCATTCAAAATTATAAAACCAACCATCAAACGAGTAGCGCCAAAAATAAAGCATATTCCTTAAAAATTAATTTAGCTAGCAAAGTCGCGCTTGGATATTGGAGATATTTGCACACCCAAAAAGGAAATTACCTAAAAATAAACAAGGAATGAGCGCATTATTTTTTTCCGTATCTGCCATAAGGGTTTGCCGTATTAATCGTTTGGCATTTTGAAACAGATTCTTTCTCTCGTATGGATCCAGAATCTGTTCTACACTTAAAGATTAGTTTAGTCTTAAAACGATATGTAAAACCACCATGTCCTCTTCCACCCTTACCGGCTCCTGCAAGTTGGGTACGTGACAAAGGTGTTATGCCACCTTGTTCATACTCCCAAGGACATTTATCTCTTAAGTTTACATCACAAACCCAATTCAAATCATAAAGTTGATTATCATAATTTTGTTTAAGATGCTGGTTTCGTCTTACATAATCGCACTGTTGTTTTGCTCGATTGCAATCATCAATCTCTGCTTCTGATGGGGAATAAACATCATCACCTTCACATTTTATCATTTCAATATCCATTTTACATCTGTTCATAAATTCGTTTACAACATCAATCGGGCGCGTTCTATTGTATAAAAACTCAAAATTGTCAGCCATTTGACGAGCGGGAATTACTGCTCCTTCGTGTATCCATTCTGTTCCGTGCCATAAATAATTTGAATTAGCAAAACTTATTGCTTGTGGATAATGCATCGCCACAAATGCGATAACAGATACAAATGTTAAAAAAGTATAATTAAAAGTTTTTCTTATCATACGCTTTTTATTACATGTTATTTATTTTTTATTGGACTTTGCAGTGTATTTAAATAAAAAATTTTGTCCGTAGCCTGAGCGCAACTTCGCTCAAGCCTCAAACCAAGCTCATATAATTGATTGCCGATGTTTTGCGCCTCATTTGCTTTATCAAGAGCTTGATCAACAATGGGAGCGACATAAACATTTTGAATATAGGGAAGAGCATATACAAATACACAAAAGACAAGGACAACAACAAGCGTGATCTTTAGCATGAACCCGAATAACAACATAATTTGTAACTTTCGTAATGCGCGCGCTTGCGTTTCAAGTTGGTTTTCAATTTTTAATAACTCTTCGTTCATCTCTGTTTAATATAACACATTTATAATGTCCCATACATCGTAGCATGTGGATAACAAATAATGTGTTGTATATTTTCTGATACGCTTTGACTTGACAAAACTCTCTTTTATTTTATTGTATCTTCGTGGCTTATGGTAAGTCACAAATTGACACCACCCTCCTTCTCGGAAGGAAGGAGGGTGGTGCTGGGCATGAGAAAAGTGGTAGGAACTCTGGGTGGCAACCCGCCACTTTTCGGCCCCGATGGGAAAGTGCTGTGCGCTTTCCCTATCAAGGACAAAGAATCTGGCAGGCCTGTTCTCGCTTACCCCAACAAGGTAGGCAAGCATACAGGATATCTTGTTCGCGTGTTTACCGGCATGCGCGCGTATCCTGATGCGCATGGCCGTGTGTGGTTTGCAAAAAGCGAAAGAGGGAGCAGGATTCTTCTTTCTGCAAAAGATACGCGCAATATGCAGAGGGAGGACGGCTCTCCTGCGGAAACTTCTCACACGGATTCTCTCATCCTTCTGTGGGAGGGTGACGTGCTTGGGGTTGTGCTTCAGGATAAGGACAACCCTAAGTATGTGCTCGTAGCCACAGAAGATTGGGTTGATTGTCTGCTTTATGATGACTGGGTCAAGCAGGCCGAGCACGAGGGAGTAGAGTTCACCTCTTTTGAGGCTTGGGAACAGCAACAGCTTGAACAGTCTGTTGCCGGGCTAAAGAAAACCCTCAAGGTGGTGAAGTGACAGCATTCCCCGGCGCGCGTTGCGCGCCGGGGATTTTTATGTAGTATAAAAGTATGGGTTTGTATACCGGAAAAGGGGACAGTGGCACAAGCGCGCTGTTTGAATCAAACAAAAGGTTAAGTAAAAACTCTATTGTTTTTGATGCGCTCGGTACTTTAGACGAGCTAAATTCTTATTTGGGACTTTGTAAAGTGCAATCAAGGACTGACAGTTTTCGTGTTGGCAGTCGCAAAGTATCACACATAGTACACGAGCTTCAAGATGATTTATTTA
>WFWK01000008.1 GCA_015491135.1 Patescibacteria group bacterium
ACTTTTTCTCTGTACATTGTCTTTTTGGTGAAATAGTCTTTCTCTGCGTTTTTAATACCGCAACCATACTTGTCAACTTTATCATAAAAATCAAGAGTTATATTACCATCATGAAAGAATGAAGATCTTGAAAGACAAGAATACTCTACTCGACCCACATCAATCTCCACACCCTCCTTCTCTGCAAGAGCTATCGGATCACACAAATCACAAGCATTTCCAACACCGTCTCCATCATAATCTTTTTGGTCGGGGTTGGGGTTGTTGGGACAATTGTCCGAGCTATTCGGCACTCCATCTTTATCTGAATCTTCAAGGATATTTCGGATATCAGGATTTGAAAGATCTTGCTCTTGCGCCGGTCGGACTGCAGCATTTGGCATATTTACGACTATCTTTGTATCATTTGAAATTCTACTCAATTCCTCTTTTGCTCGGTCGTTAAAAATCTTTGTTGTATCCGGCTTTTTATCTGGTTTTGTTTCCTTATCTTTTGCTGACTCTTTACTGCCTTTTATAAGGTTTAACAACCAAGAATCGTTGTTTTCATTATTACCCGTCTCTGTTTGCTCTTGTTCAGATTCCTGATTTTGATTACTAGTTTGATTTGTGCTTTGATTTGCACTGTTGTCTTTTGTGTCGCACACATCTCCTATTCCATCACCATCAGTATCTTTTTGATCGGGATTTGGATTATTTGGACAATTATCTTTACCATCTTCTACTTGATCTTTGTCTGTATCTATAAAACTGTCGCATGCGTCACCGAGTCCGTCTTTATCTTTGTCGCTTTGTTTTGGGTTGTATGTTTTAGGGCAGTTATCTTTTTTGTCTTCTACTCCATCTTGATCTGAATCTAGAACTTTTGGCTTTTCGCTTACTTTAAAGCTGCACCCGCCCCAACCAGACGGACCGTAATAGTCTTTAAAAGTTGGAGTAAAGGAAGATAGGCTACCACTTATGCCTGATATTACAAGAATATTGTACGAAGGGTATATTATCCAATATCCGGGTTTGTTAATTTTTACTTTATAGCTAGCAGATATGGTTGTTTTTGGGTCAAATTTATTTTGCTTTACAAGTGGGCCGCTTTTTTGTATTCCATTTTCTTTTGTGCCGTATTTTACAAAAACCCCATCTTTACCCAAAAGATAAGAGTTCTTGTTTGCGTTTTCAAGAGTAAAACTTACTTTTACAATATCGCCGACTTCAATACTGCCACCATTTTCATCAACTACAGAAAATTTGCTTAGAATTATGTCGTGCTGTGAAGAGGTTGATTTTGAGATGCTACAAACAGTTGTTTGCTTTGCAAAAATTTTATAAGGCGCAATAAAAACAATGATAAAAATAATAAATAGTAATGATATTTTATTAGTGAAACGCTCCATAAGCGAAAATAGAAGTCGCGCCTACACTCAAAATAACATGAAATCGTTAAAATTTCAAAAAATGAGTGAATTTTAGCAAGATTGTTATTCTTTACCTCTCTGCATAAATCTTCACGCCCCCTTCTTTTTCTTTGTTAAAAGAATAAATCTTGAAAATCTCAGTTTTTAACCCCGGCATGCCAGGTGAACCAATAGGCATTCCCGGCAAGGTGACACCATAAACACTTTTGTCAGACACAAATTTTTCAAATACATCAAGCGGTACATGCCCTTCTGAGACTCTACCGTCCGGCAAAACTACGCTGTGGCAACTTTCCTTGCCTTTTGGAATGCCGAGCTCTTCTTTTTTAAGCGCAAGCTGGCGACTCTTTACCACATTTACCTTGTATCCCAGCTTTTCAAGCTCGTCTTTGTATAAATCGCAACACCCGCAAATTGGGCTTTTGTACATTGTAAGTTCTGCTTTATAATGCCCTTTTGTCTGCTCTGTATCTTTTTCTGATACTGCATAAAATAAAATGAGTGCTCCTACGATTATGGTTCCGACTGCTGTGATTATGATTTTCTTTTTCATATTTATATCTTATTTTTTATCTCTTAGTTTTCATTTGTTACTCCACCTCAACCACCGTCATCATGCCCGCATCAGCGTGCTCTAAAATATGGCAGTGGGAAAGCCACCTACCCTTATCATACGGTACGGTTGCAACCTCAACAGTTTCGCCCGGGTAAACCAAAACCGTGTCTCTGAAAAACGGCTCGTCAATTACTTTTCCGTCGCGTGAGATAAGTTTAAAGAATTGTCCGTGAAGGTGCATCGGGTGGTAGTTGTTGGAATCGTTTCTAAACTTTATCTTGTTGAAGGTGTCATATTTGAAAGTTACAGGGTCGTAGTCCGGATATGCTTTGCCGTTTATTGTCCAGACAATCCGTCCCATCCCGAGCATTTTCTTGTCTAAAACATATAGTTTGTCTGCAGGAAGCTTTGCCGCTTCGCGCCAATCCGGCACTAAGTCATTGTGCGGATATGGAAAATCCGGTAGTTTTTTACCTGGCACATCTGCAACAGCAATCTCGCCAAGCTCATTGTTTTGCCCTTCAAATGTATCTTTTATCACAAAAGTTTTCCCTTTGTCTTGCTGGTGAATTTTTATATCAACATCAAGCCTGTTTCCGGGCGCCAAGATAAAGCCGTTTGGGTTAAAGTTTTCTTTTACATACATTCCGTCAACTGCAATGGCTTTTGCGTCAAGTCCGCCAAAATCAAGTTTGTAAATCCGAGCATTTGAAGAGTTTACAAAACGAAGACGAATTCGCTCGCCCGGTCTTGTCTTTAAACTCTCTTTTAATTTTGCGTTAACAGTGATTACATTTCCCCACCTTCCATCATGCATTAAATCCGGCATTATCATAAAGTAAGAATAAACCTGAGCGTCTTGTGTAAGACGCCAGTCATCCACAACCCAAAGCTCGTCGCGGTCGTATTTTTCACTAACCTCGTCTTCCACAATCAAAATTCCATAAAGCCCGCGCTCTACCTGCTCAAAGCTTCTCACATGCGGGTGGAACCAGTAAGTTCCGGGGTCTTTTGGGGTAAATTTATAAACAAAGCTTTCTCCCGGTTTTATCGGTGGCTGAGTCACCCCCGGCACTCCGTCCATAGCATTTGGCACGCGCACCCCGTGAAAGTGAATTGTAGTCTCTTGTGGGAGATTGTTTTTAAAGTTTAACTTGAAAGTATCACCCAGTTTAATCCTAAAGATAGGCCCCGGCACCTGGCCGTTGTATGCCCACACGCGCGTTTTGTATCCCGGTACAATCTCTACCTCAGATGGAGCAGCAACCATATTAAACTCACGCAATAACCCGTTTGGATTTGCCTCTTTTGGGTACGCGCCATAAAGCGCATTTTTGAGTTTTTCTTTGATTTGAGTTTGCTCTTTTTCGCTTGGCTTATTTGAAATACCAAACAAAGACAAAATGTAGCTCCAAAAGTCATTATTTTCTTCTTTGTAAAACTGCGTCTCAAAGCTGTTTTCCGCTCGCTCAGATCCACCAAGCATTCCTTGCGTTCCCATACCACTACCTCTATGCATCATTGCATATGCATAAAACGCATAAGCAAAAAATATTAAAGTTACCAACGCAAATGCAAATTTTTTATGTCCATTAAACATAATTTGTATCTGATTATTAACTTTTACATGATAGCACATGACATGAGACTATTCCAACAAACTAGGCAAGAGTAGCAAAGAAACAATTTGTGTAAAGCTCAGTTTTGTTGATATAATTAAAACCTAAACTGTATATTAGGCAACAATACAAAATAACGTAAAATCATGAATCAAAATAAAGATACAAAACTGACAATTGTTTTGTTTTTAATTTTTGTAACTTTAACCTTTATATACTTTCTTGTAAATACAAGTGGTGATTTGGATAAATCATTTCTTACTCTATCCACTTTTCTCTTTGCTCTGTTTAGCGGATTTATGATAAGTAGACAATCTGCAAGATATGGCACTCTTAAAAAAGCATTAGCAGATTTTGACGGTGATATGTCATCTATATACAGAGCATTTGGGTATTTTGACAAAAATATACAAGATGAAGCAGGAAAAATAATACTTAAGTATTATGAAGACATATTGAAATTTGGATGGGACTACCCTTTAAAATACAAAACAACCACGATAATAGATTTAAACGAGTTAACTAAAACAGCTACTGCAGAATATGGTACAGATGGAATAAAAGGCTCTGTTGTAAGTAGAATTTTATTTGTATTAAGTGGAACACAAAGAGTGCGCAAAGAAATTGCATCTTTGTATACTGAAAGAACACCTGCTTTGCAATGGTTTGTTATTTATCTTTTAGCGATTATATTGGCTTCAGTTGTCACGCTATCTTTGGATTCGCAATACAATATTGTGGCGTCTTTTGTAAAATCAGCGTTTGTTTCATCTATTGTTATGGTACTTGTTCTACTAAAACGTCTTGATGGTTTGGTTTTATTTGGTGATATGGTTGGAAAAAAGTCAGCTGAAGATACTGTGGCTATAATCAAAGGAGAAAGATAGAGCAATAGCTAAGTCATAATAAATCTGTAAATATAATATTCTCTTTATTTTTAAATTGTGCATATGTTGCTTGTAGATAAACCTAAAGGTATCACTTCACATGATGTTGTTGATTTTGTAAGGGCACTTACAAAAGAGAAAAAAGTGGGTCACGCCGGCACACTGGATCCTTTGGCAACAGGGCTTTTGATTGTTTTGGTAGGCAAAAGTGAAACAAAACAGCAAGAGACGTTTATGAAACAAGATAAAGACTACATTGCCACGGTGCGTTTGGGAGAAGCATTTGATACAGATGATATACTGGGAAAATTAACAGATAAAAAAGATTGTTTCTGTCCATCTGAGCAAAAAATAAAAAATGCCCTTGTAGAGCTAGTTGGAGAAAATCTCCTTCCCGTTCCCGTATACAGCGCTATAAAACAGAAAGGTAAGCCTCTTTATGAAAAAGCTCGCGCAGGAGAGAGTTTTGAACCACCAAAAAGAAAAATGACAGTTTATGAAGCAAGATTTATAAAAATGCAAAATAGCCAAACAAATAAAACTTGTGAAATTGAAATATTTTTCTCGGTTGCAAGCGGTGTCTACATCAGATCTTTGGCGGTAAAATTGGGTGAGCTTCTTGGGTGTCCCGCTTCAATCTCAGACTTGCGAAGAGTGCGAATTGGAAAATACAAGATTGAAGAAGCAAAAACCTTGGATGAGCTGAAAAAATTTATTATTTAAAAGCCCCACCGCAAGCGGTGGGGCATGTGTGTTTACTTTTCTGTAAACCGTTTGAGAAACTCATAAAGCTCAGGATAAGATTCAAAAGTACCTGCATATTCCTGATCTTGTTCTGCAACTTGCAACATACGCCGAGCGTTGTAGCGCACTGCAAACGGATTCTCTCTATGTACCTCCTCAAACAACTTGGTAACTTCTGTAAACGGAATTTCGTCAAAGTAAAATGGGTGGACTACATACCATAACAGCAAATGAGAATCTGTGACGGGCACTACTTTACCTCCCGTAACAACAAACACAATCGGGGGTTCTACCAATCCGTCAGGTGTTGTAAATAGTCCCTCTTTATGTGCACGCAGCATATCTTCCTGCGTCCACACGGTTACTTTAAGCGCAAACGCAATATCGCGCTTAACCCTATCATCCATCTCCATGATTTGCTCCTTTCTTTCTGTGTTGCCTTGCCATAGGTTATTGATTTCTGTCTATAAGTCAAGTTTTTAAAACAACAAATAAAAAACCCAGTGCTCAACGTTGAGCACTGGGTAGTATTTATTTCTTATACACCACCGGAAAGCGTCTCCCAAAACCAAAGGCCTTGGGAGAGACACGAATTCCCAGTGGTGCCTGACGCCGTTTGTACTCCTGCACGGCTACCTGCCGAGTGGCCCAGAAAACCACTTCCGGACTGAATCCCTCGGCAATAATCTCCTCGGCAGTCTGCCCCTTTTCTATGAAGCGCTTGAGCACCGGATCAAGCACTTCATACGGCGGGAGCGCATCAGCGTCTTTCTGGCCTGGCGCAAGCTCGGCCGATGGCGGACGGGTGATAATCCGCTTTGGGATTACCTCCTCGTCTTTGTTGATGTGCTTAGCGAGCGCAAAGACGTCCGTCTTCCACACGTCAGAGATTGGTGCAAACCCGCCAACCATGTCGCCATAGAGCGTGCAGTAGCCGACGGAGAGCTCCGACTTGTTACCGGTTGCAAGCACAAGTGCTCCGGTCTCATTGGAGACCGCCATAAGCAGCAGTCCCCGCAGGCGCGCCTGTACGTTTTCTTCAACAAGCCGCACTTCCCCTTCCGGCTCCCAGCCGATATGCGGCGCAAGGGTCTTGCCTACCTCGCGATAGAGGTTACCAATCGGCATCTTGGCAAAGCCAATGCCGAGCCGCTTGCCAAGCACCTCGGCGTCCTCTTGCGTCCCTTGACTGGAAAACGCAGAAGGCATCGTGAAGGCCTGTACCGCCTCTGCCCCTAACGCCTCTTTCGCCAAAGCTGCCACCACAGCCGAGTCTATCCCGCCGGAAAGCCCCAGCACTGCCTTGGTAAAACCCTGCTTGCCGAAGTAGTCGGCAATGCCAAGCAGCAGCGCTTGCTTGAGCTCTTCCATGCCTTCGGGATAGTTGGCGTGCGCGTCAAGGAAAACTCCTTCCTGAAAGGCCGGTGCCTGAAAAAGGAGTCTGCCTTCGGCATTTACAACAAAACTCGCTCCATCAAAGACGAGCTCATCTTGCCCACCAACTTGGTTGACATACACCACCGGCGCACCCACCTTGCGCGCAATGGCACCAACGAGCGCCTTGCGCTTCCTGTGCTTACCTTTGTGGAAGGGCGAGGCGTTGACCGTCACCAAAAGATCAAAGTGGTGGTCTGCCAGTTTGGCGATAAGGTCGGTGCCATAACGCCCCGAAAGCTCCGGATCATTGCGCCAGATGTCTTCGCACACCAGCATGGCGATACGTTTGTTTTTGTACGAGAAAAACGCAAGCTCGGCCATGGGGTTCGGGTCAAAGTAGCGCTTCTCGTCAAAGACATCATAGGTCGGCAAGAAGGTTTTCTTCTGCACCGCTACGATACGATACCGGTGAATCGCCACTGCCGTGTTGTAAACCCCGGTGCCAAAATGTGGGTGCCTCATCGTCGCACCAAGGATAAGCGGCACCTCACCTATGTGCTGACGGAGCTTGTCAAGCGCTTGCTCATGTTTTCTGTGGAGCTCCTTATCCAAAAGAAGATCTTTCGGCGGATACCCCCACAGTGTAAGCTCGGGCGCTACCACAAGCTCTGCGCCTTGCGCTACCGCTTCTTGGTAGAAGCGTAAGATTTTTTCCGCATTGCCATCAAAGTCGGCAATGAGGGGATTGGTCTGGATCATTGCGACTTTGAGCATTTTTTCCTCCTTTTGAAAGCTTTGCTTTCCGCAAATAAACGCGGAGTACACGCAGAATTACGCGGAAAACAAGGCCCGCAAACGCGCGTCACGCGTTTGCGGGCGGGTTTTCAGTACACCGGCTTCTCTCTGAAGGTTTCCATATATCCGAAAATGCGCTTGTAGTGGGCAACTTCCTCCGGTTCACCCACCGCCTTCTCCAGGTTGTCGGAGAGCTTGACCGCCGGATTACCAGCCGCCTCAACTAGCTTCATCACCAGAGAAAGCGGCTTGATAATTCCGGTGTCATTGCTGAAGTTGGTACCCCAGCCAAACGACACCAC
>WFWK01000009.1 GCA_015491135.1 Patescibacteria group bacterium
TATGAGCTGTTCTCGCTTTCCGGATTGTCTGGGAGCAAGAAAAGCGGATGGTTCAACCATAGAGCCACCGAAAGAAACAGGTGAGCCTTGTCCTGTCTGCGGAGTTGAAGGTGAGAAAGAGAATAAAAAGAAACCCGGCATTTTAATAGAAAGAGAAGGACGCTTTGGAAAATTTATGGCTTGTTCAAATTATCCAAAATGCAAATATGTTAAAAAAGACGAACAATTAAACTCCACAGGCGTAAAGTGTCCGCAGTGTAAAGAAGGCGAAATAGTTGAAAAGCGCGGCAGATTTGGCGTATTTTATGCATGCTCCAAATATCCGGATTGCAAATTTACAATGAAAGCTCGCCCTACTGGGGAAATTTGCAACCTTTGCGGATCGCTTATGATGGAGGGCACAAAAACCATTCCGGAGCGCTGTAGCAATAAGCAATGTCCGAACCACAATCCGCATAAACTGGGCAAATAAGAATTTCTCAACACAAACGCTGTAAGCGACGGAAAGCAAGCAAACTGCTTTGCTTGCGTTGGTTTTTGTGAGGCGGAGCGATGTTTGAGCCGAAGCGTAGCGAGGCGAAAACGATGCGAGCCCGGACAGGAGCCACTTAGCGACCGAGTCTTTTGCAAAAAGGCTCGGGAGCTTAGTGAGCTGACGTCAAAAACCATTCCGGAGCGCTGTAGCAATAAGCAATGTCCGAACCACAATCCGCATAAACTGGGCAAATAAGAATTTCTCAACACAAACGCTGTAAGCGACGGAAAGCAAGCAAACCCAGCCCCACTTTTTTCCTTTCTATACAAAAAGTGACAAATTAACCAACTGTTGCTTGGTTACGAAAACAAGTTGCTTAGTTGCAGTAAAAGTGAGGCTGGGCAAGCTGCTTTGTTTTCATTGGTTTCTTGAATAAAGAAGATTAAGTGATACTATCTTTCTTATGTATCCGAAAGTGACAGAAATAATAAAAGCTCTTCAGTTCTCCTCAAAAAAAGATGAGGAGCTTGTAAAGGAGGCTTACAGCTTTGCGAAAAAAGCTCATGAGGGGCAGAAACGCTATTCAGGTGAACCCTATTTTTCACACCCGGCGCATGTAGCACTCTCGCTGGCAAAAATAGGCATGACCTCCGAGGTGGTATCCGCAGGCCTTTTGCATGATACACTGGAGGACTGCGACATTTCACCGGAGACTATAGAGAAAGAGTTTGGCAAAGAAATACGTTTTTTGGTTGAAGGAGTTACAAAACTCGGACACGTAAGATATCACGGACTAAAAAGACATGCCGAGAGTTTAAGAAAGCTTTTCGCCGCAACTTCCGAAGACGTAAGAGTAATGATTATCAAATTAATGGACAGACTTCACAATGCAAAAACTCTAAAATACGTAAAACCAGAAAAAAGAGAAAGGATAGCACTGGAGACTTTGGAAGTATATGTTCCCATAGCCGACAGACTCGGAATGGGAGTTGTAAAAAGAGAACTGGAAGATGCCGTTTTTCCGTTTGCCTATCCGAAAGAATACAAAGAGGCGGTAAAACTGTTTAAAAAAGCCGGTGGGGAAGATGAAAAAACACTTGAGAAGGTGCATAAAGCCATCAAAAAGAAATTAGCGGAATATGGCATCAAAAACTTTCGCACAGAAGTTAGAGTTAAAGGGCTTTACAGCTTTTGGAAAAAACTTCAACGCAAAGGCGGAGATTTAAGCAAAATAAAAGATATTTGGGCTCTTAGAATTATAGTTCCCGAAGTTGCCGATTGCTACACAATTCTCGGTATAATCCATGCCGAGTGGACACCTCTTCCGGGAAGAATCAAAGACTATATCGCTTTTCCAAAACCAAACGGCTATCAAAGTTTACACACAACGATTCACACCGGCTACGGGGGTGTGCTTGAAGTGCAAATTCGCACGGAAGAAATGCACAAAGAAGCGCAATTCGGTATCGCCTCTCACATAGGATACAAAGAGCATGGTTCATCAAAACGCAAAGAAAGCGTTGGTATGCGCTGGATAAAGCAATTTATTCCTGCAAGACTTTCCTTTTCAAATTCAAAAGAAGCAATGACATGTAAAATCAAACATAGAACATATACCGGAAATTCAGTACCGGAATGGTTAAAACATGTTGCTCAAACCGGGTGCGCCGGAGAGCCAAATGAGTACCTAGAAGAGATAAAAAGTGATTTTTTCTCTCATCGTATTTTTGTGTTTACTCCCAAAGGCGATGTTATAGACCTACCCATTGACGCAACTCCGATTGATTTTGCCTATGCGATACACTCGCAAATCGGCAATCACATATCTGGAGCAAAAGTCAACGGCAAACTTGTCTCTTTAAACGAAACTTTAAAAAACGGAGACATTGTTGAGATAATAACAAACCCAAAATCACACCCCACTCGCAAATGGCTTGAGTATGCAAAAACAAATATGGCAAAAAGGTTTATTCGCTCTTACCTTACAAAACAAGGAGAAAAAATCAGTCAAAAAAAGTAACCCCACGTTGCCGTGAGGTTAAAAGTTGGAAAATTCATCTACCACTCATAATCGGGAAATTCGCTTTCTTCAAAAAGGTCCGGGAGTTCCTTCCCCGCTTTTGGTCGTGGAAGATGTGGTGCTTGAGGCGTAAGCTTCATGTTCTCAGAGAAAATGCGTTCCCCCTCTATGTCTTCTGATCCCCCCGAGAAAAACTCAGAGAGCGAATCTTCCACGATGCGGACCACGTCTTCAGGATATTTAACTCCCATTTTTTCCTCTCCCTCTTTTGGGTTGTACCCATCTAAAAATTACTCCTAACAATAAAAAAGTCAAATTATTTACTGTGTATAAGTGTGAAAACTTGTTTTTACCTGGAAAATAAATATGCTTTAAAAAGAAAGCATGAAGCAATGAAGGAGAGAGGTAATGATAACTGCAGACGAATACAACGCAAAATTGAAAAAATATATCACGGTTATCAAAACAAAATTTCCATCCGTCTCCCCTGTTCAAAACCCGTTTCCCAAAAACCTGCAAGAGACAATGGGGCATTTGTTGTGGATGCTTTACAAAATAAAAGAGCGTATAGATAAAAATGAAAAAGTCGGAAAACGCGAAGTGGACTGGATGAAATTTATTGAAGGAGCTCTTTGGGCTTTGCAGTTAATTTCTTTCCACAGTATCAAACATCCTTGCCAAAGAGAGAAAAAATGATAATATTTCAGAGCAACCAACAAAAGGTTGCTCTGTTTTTTAAGGGCCCGTAGCTCAGTTGGCTAGAGCGCCGGTTTTGCAATCCGGAGGTCAGGGGTTCAAGTCCCCTCGGGTCCACAAAAAAATAAACTTGTTCTTATCTCTTAAAAAGGATGGTCAAGGAGTTCAAGCATGCCCGAGTCTCGTGTACGAGTGTCCGGGTCCCCTCGGGTCCACAGAAAACAAACTCATTATTCTCTATTACATTGATGGATGGTCAAGGAGTTCAAGCATGCCCGGGTCTCGTGTACGAGTGTCCGGGTCCCCTCGGGTCCACAGAAAATAAATAAATCGATTTACGTAATTACTTAATTGTTTGAGTTTTAATGCTATAATATTTTTATGGATACTAAAGAAATAGACAGAAAAAGTCTTGAAAAAGCTTTTAAACTTTTTGAATCCGGTGATATTGAAAAAATTGAAGTTGGAACAGTCAAGGGTCTTCAGCAAATACATAAATATTTATTTGATGGATTGTATGATTTTGCCGGACAGATTCGTGAAGTTAATATTTCAAAAGGAGGGTTTCGCTTTGCAAGCGCAATGTATCTGAAAGAAATTTTACCTAAAATTGAAGCAATGCCGGAGAGCACCTTTGAAGAAATAATCGCAAAATACGTGGAAATGAACATAGCTCATCCGTTTGAAGAAGGTAACGGGCGCGCTATGCGCATCTGGCTTGATATGATGCTAAAAAAACATCTTGGTAAAGTTGTTGACTGGCAAAATGTTGATAAAAACTTATACTTGCAAGCTATGGAAAGAAGCCCTGTAAACGACTTGGAATTGCGCACTTTGCTGGCAAAACATCTTACAGATAAAGTTGATGACAGAGAGGTTATATTCAAAGGAATAGAACAATCTTATTATTACGAAGGATACGAAAAATAAAAATTCTTAAATCGCCGTCTTTATTGATTTAACAATAAAGCAACATTCAATGTGGCCGAAACCGAAGTTGCCAAATTCAAAGACGAAACCTTGTCCCTCATCGGAAGAGATATAACTTTATCTGATTTGGCTTTCAGATCATCTGTTATTCCATCTCTTTCCGTTCCAAAAACAAACAAGGCTTTGTCCTGAATTTTTATGTTGAAAATACTCTCCCCTTCCGGATCAAGTGATAAAATTTGATAATAGTTTTTCTCTGCAAATTCCAAAAGGCTCTCTTCTTTAATGTTTGAGACGGCAGAGAGCGCAAAATGCAACCCGGCGGAGGTGCGTAAAGTGGCTGAGTTGTAAGGCTCATGCTCACCCGAGATAAAAAAAGCTGAAGTTTTTAGGCACGCTACGGTAGCTCTAATTGAAGCGCCTATATTGTAAACAGAGGAAGGGTTTTGCAAATACACAATCCAACCATCGTTTGGAAAATTCTGTTTTGGTTTTTTAGCAAGAGCGAAAATTCCGGTGTGAGCGTTTGGAGCAAGTTTTAAAAACAAATCGGAAGGTAAAGTCTCCGCCTCAGCAAATGCTTTATACTCTTTGTTACCCGCTAACTTTAAAAGATTTTCTTCAACCTTCTTTTTTTGATTTTCATCCACAAAAACGCCAACCATCTCGGCCGAGAATCTAACAGCATGTTTGAAAGCGTGCAATCCTTCCAAAAAAACAATATCTTTTTTGCCCTTTTTAAATTCAATAATTTCCTCAAATGAATATTTCATATTTACTCTTGCTCTTGCAGCTCTTGCAATTTCTCCTTTACTTTAGATAAATTGGGAAGTTCGTCAACAGTTTTTACTCCCAAATATGAAAGAGCATCTGGTGTTACCCTATAAAATGTCCTGCCTTTTTCCTTTTTTCTCTCAACCAATCCTCTTATCATTAAATTTTTCAATGAAGTTGAAGAATTTACTCCCCTTATATAATCTATCTGAGTTTTGCTGGCTTCTCCGTTGTAAAGCAATATTGCAAAAACCTCCAGCGCGGCAGATCCAAGTTCCTCTTTAGTGTCTTTTTCATATATCTCTTGTAAAAATTCAAACACATCTGGGGAAGTGCGCAAAGCCACAGCTTCATCAGTCTGCACCAGTACAATCCCCCTGCCCTCAAGTTGTTTTGAAAGAGAGTTTATCGCTTGTTGTATCTGCTCAATAGAAGCGTTAAAAACTTTAACCAACTTTTTCTTAGAGACAGCATCACCTTCGGCAAACAAATACGCTTCCAGTTTTTTAATATCTACATTCATAATTTTACATAAACTAATAATGTGGCACTTCATCAACTGAAGTTTTTATTTCTATATCATCAAAAAAATCTCTCTGGTCTACAACTATGTCATAGCGTCTAACCAGCTCAAGCAACGCCAAAAAACTCACCACAAGTCCAACTCTGTCGCTCCGCTCGGCAATAGAGAAAAAACGCGTAGTTGAAGCGGAAAATATTCTCTGGCGCATATTTTTCATAACCTGTGTCAAAGAAACTCTCTTTGAGACCGATACTTCAGGTTTTTTTATAAATTCAGGCAAAGAGTTGAAAAAATTCTCCAGCGCATACAAAACCGAGTTAAGTGATAAATCTTTCGGTTTGTTTTTAATGATAATTGCCGGCTGTCTTTTGCGCGGTAAATACATTTGCCTTCTTTTTAAATAACTTGTAGTATCTTTGAAAATTTTATACTTAAGTAGGCGTTTTTTAAGCTCTTCTATATCTCCTTCCTCCTCATCGGTCAACTTCAAAGACGGTAAAAGCGAACGCGACTTTATAAGAGTTAAAGTGGCAGCAACAGACAAAAAACGAGTCGCTTCATCAAGAGGCATATCTCGCCTTTGGTTTATATACTCTATGAAATCATCGGCAACTTTGGCAAGTGAAATCTCATTTATAAATAACTTTCTTTTTTCAACCAACTCAAGCAAAAGCTCAAGAGGACCCTTGAAACTTTCAGACTCAACTACAAACACACTTTTTGACATAAACAAATTATATCATGTATGTCGCAACTATTCCGAAAGGGCTTCCGTAAGAAGAGCCACGGGCTCTCCTGTGGCGCCAACGGCCAAAAGATCATATTGAGTTGCTTCCATTCTTGGTGCAATATCAAAGTGAAGCCAAGTATTTTCTTTTTTAATAAAATGCTCCAAAAATGCGGCCGCGGTGCAAGCTCCACCATAGCGAGTTTGAGTTGAGTTTACAATGTCTGCTATTTTGCTTTTTACATCCTCTCTGTGTTCCGGCAAAATCGGCATGTGCCAAATTCTCTGCCCCACCTTCTGCTGTACTCTCTCAAATGGAAGGAGGCTTTTTTCATTGTTAGTGAAGACCGCAGTAGTATAATTTCCCAAAGCAACCATAGCCGCTCCAGTGAGAGTTGCAACATCAATTATTTTGTCTATCTTTTTTACCTTCTCCTGCGCATAACACAGTGCATCGGCAAGAAGTAGACGCCCTTCAGCATCAGTGTGCCTGATTTCAATAAAAGTTCCATTTTTGGCGCGCACTATGTCACCTTGTCTGTAACTTGAAGGCCCTAAAGCGTTTTCGGCCAAAGGAATAAAAGCAACAACATTTCTTTTAACTTTTCTTTTTGCCAAAAGAGCAATCACTCCAAGTGAGACTGCTGCACCCGACATATCCATATGCATACCCAACATATACTCTGCCGGCTTAAGCCCCAAACCTCCGGTGTCATATGTAACACCTTTTCCAACCAAAACGGTAAACGGGTCTGTTTTTTTGGCTCCTTCATAAGTTAAAGTTAAAAATTTCGGCTCACTTGAAGCGCCTTGGGCAACCGCCAAAAAAGCTTCCATCTTCTCTTTTTTTATTTGAGCCTTGTTTAAAACTTGTGCTTTTATTTTAAGCCCGGAGATAAGTTTTTTAGCTTGTAAAACAAAGTTCTCCGGCTTCATAAACTCGGCGGGTGTGTTTTCTATGTCACGTATTTTGTTTATAAACTCAACTTCTTGCGTCACTTTTTGCAACTCCGCCAGCTCTTTGTTGTCAATGTTTGGAAACACTAACTCTTTTATTTTAAAATCATCTTCTTTTGACTTTGTCTTGTATTTGTCAAATCTGTAATCTGCCAAGTAGGTTTCAAAAACAAAGTTTGAAAGCCTTTCTTTTACAGTTCTACCTAAAGCGGAAGGTAGTGCCCTTGTACTTACAGATAAAGTTTCAACCTTGTATTGATTGGCTAAATTTATAACCTGACGCACTTTCCTGCGAACTGAAAAGATGTCTTCATTTTCCGCAATTTTGACATAAATTTTTCTGGCATCATAAAAGCTTGCGGGTATATCTTTTTTAAAAACGACGAAAACCGGTTTGTTTTTTGTTTTGTTTGTTACTTTCATAATTGTTAGTTATCTGCTAATGGTAAATCTATACGAGTCATATCTCTCGGGAAAAGAGTTGCCTCTTTTACGTTTTTGATACCGGCTAATTTCGCCGTTATACGCTCAAGCCCCATCCCTACACCACCATGAGGTGGCATTCCAAAACGGAAAGCTTGAAGATAAAACTTAAACTTGCCCGGGTCCAAATTTTTCTCTTTAATCTGCTCTACAAGCAGGTCATAGTCATGCACTCTTTGTCCTCCGGTTGCTATCTCAACCCCTCTAAAAAGCAAGTCAAAACTTTTTGTATATTCCGGGTTTTTCTCGTCACGATATGTATAAAACGGCCTTTTACTTGTGGGATAATGAGTTATGAATATAAAATCGCTACCAAATTGCTCGGCTGAGTATTTACACAAAAACCTTTCATCTTCCGGTTCAAGATCAGGCTCGGCTGTGTTGTCTCTTCCTGTTTCTTTTAAAATAAGCTCTTGCGCTTCTCTCATTGTCATTGTCGGGAAATTGCCCTCGGGCACCAAGGGCTTGTCAATTTCAAATTCTTCAAGCTCTTTGCCGTGTTTTTCCCATACGTTTTCAACCATTTTTTTAACGACTTTTTGCAGTTGCGCCATTATATCGGTGTGGTCTTTTATAAAACCCATTTCAAAATCCAAAGAAGTGTATTCGGAAAGGTGGCGAGTGGTAGCATGTTTTTCGGCGCGAAAAGCTTTTCCGGTTGCAAAAACCCTCTCAAAAACTCCAACCAAAATCTGTTTGTAAAGTTGCGGGCTGGTTGCAAGGTAAGCGGTTTTATCTTTAAAATATTCAACCTTAAAAACTCCGGCCCCACCTTCGGCATCACCTCCAACAATTGAAGGGGAAGCAAACTCAACAAAATCATCTTCTCTTAAAGCGGAACGAAAGCCTTCAAGCAAAGCCGACTGCAATTTAAAAACCAAAGAAATTTCTCTTTTTCTCAAAGTTAACGGCAAATGATCAAGGTGAGTTTCTATGTTCAGTTGAGTATCTTTTTCAAAAGGAAGCTCTTTTGCGCTTGATAAAATCTCAATTTCATCAATTGAAAGTTCTATATCACCGTTTTCCTCATCTTTTACCATTTTCTCCGGCCTCTCTTTTACTTCACCGGAGATGCAAACCACCCACTCGTCTTTTAGTTTCTCGGCTACTGAAAATGCGCTCTCGTTTTTTGCGTTTATCACGGCTTGCACTTGCGAGCTTCTGTCGCGAATTACAAAAAATATAAGCTTTCCGTGATCTCTTCTGGCTTCAATCCAACCGCAAACTCTAACTTGCCTGTTTTTGTATTGATGTAAATTTTTAATCAATATTCTCTCTCTTTCCATAGGCAAAATATATCAAATTGCAAACAAAAGTAAAATTTATTTTAATTTTTTTAGATAATTGCGTTTAAACAAAAAAGTAAAATACAAAAATACCAACACCAAGATAGCCAAAAGAGCGAGTTTTAAGTCAATTAAGGTTTGCTTTTGCAAGTCTGCAGGCAAAAGATATCCGATAAAAACCAAAATGATACTCCAGATTCCGGCTCCGGCTGCCGTTGCAAAAGAAAAAAGCCACAAATTCATTTTTGAAAGTCCGGCCGGAAAAGAAA
>WFWK01000010.1 GCA_015491135.1 Patescibacteria group bacterium
AACAGAAGCCTTTGTGCCTTTGCCCCCGACTATAACGGTTGAATCTTTGCGTGAAAGCACTCTGTCTGCCTTACCCAAAGCTGTAAGGTCAACATCTTCAAGTTTCATTCCTAAATCCTCAGAAACAACATCGGCTCCAACTACAACAGCCAAATCACCCAGTATTTCTTTCTTGCGATCGCCAAAACCGGGAGCTTTTACGGCCAAAATGTTGAATGTTCCGCGCAACTTGTTTACAACAAATGTCGCAAGAGCTTCTCCTTCAACATCATCAGCGATAATAACCAAGTCTTTCTTTCCGGTTTGGGCTATTTTCTCAAGCAAAGGCAAAATCTCTTGCACAGAGCTTATCTTTTTGTCGGTTATTAAAACCGGAACATCTTTGTACTCCGCTTCCATTTTCTCGGCATTTGTAACCATGTAAGGAGAGATGTAGCCGTTGTCTATCTCAAGACCTTCCACCACTTCCGACTCTATTCCAAAAGACTGAGATTCCTCAACCGTTACAACCCCGTCTTTCCCAACCTTATCTATCGTCTCTGCAATAGTCTCTCCCAACTCTTCACTTTCTGCCGAGATGGTAGCGACATTTTTAATCTCTTCTTTATCGCGAACTTTGCGCGCCATTTTGCGTAATTGCTCAACCGCATCTACCGCGGCTGCTTCTATTCCGCGACGAACAGCAACGGAGTTTGCACCCATTGCTGTTCTTTTCAGACCTTCTTTGGTAATGGCTGAGGCCAGAACGGTTGCGGTTGTTGTTCCGTCACCTGCTTTGTCGTTTGTTTTGTTGGCAACCTCTTTTATAATCTCGGCGCCCATGTTCTCAAACGGGTCCTTGAGTTCTATCTCTTTAGCGATTGAGACTCCGTCGTTTGTAATTGTCGGTCCACCGAAACTTTTTTGCAAAGCGACGTTTCTTCCGCGCGGACCCATGGTAACACGCACGGCACTCGCAACAGTCTCAACTCCGCGAGCCAAAGCTTCGCGAACTTCACCGCTAAATTTTACTTGTTTTGCACTCATAATATTTTCGTTAACCGCTAATAAATTACTTTACAACTGCCAAGAGTTTTTTGCTCTCAATCACAAAATACTCTTGGCCGTCAATTTCCACTTCATCGTAGCCGTACTCCGAGAAAATGACCGTATCTCCTTCTTTTATGTCCTTCACATCTTTCAGTTCGCCTACGGCTACCACTTTACCCATCTTGGGGCGCTCTTTGCTTGCAGTATCGGGAATAATAATCCCCGATTTGGTTTTCTCCTCCGACTCTATCGGAGTTACAACCACTCTGTCTCCAAGTGGAACAATTTTAGTTTTTGACATAGCTCTTTTTTAAACTTATAACTTATAACGAATAATTAAGCTTTTCCCATATTATAATCTTTGTGGTACAAAATGCAAACATGTAGCTACAAAAGACAATACATTTTAAAACAAGTAAAGATTGCTGTTTTGTTACTTAACCGATATTTTCAATACTTGCTCAATCCTTCTTATATCTGCCAACAGTTTAGACCTATCATTATTAAAAAGCATAATTGAGAATACGGCTTTGCCCCCGTGTTTTGCAAAAATCGCTTTATCACCAGTTTTTTTATGTTGGTCAACTTTGTAGACCGACTCTATCTCATGAATTTTTTTCTCTCCTTTGATTTGCGATATTACCCCTTCTTTTTTGGCAAATATTTTCATCGCTGCGGTATATCCTTTCGGGCTTTTTTTGATTTTTGGCAATACCCCCATTCTTATTCTTATATCGTTTGCGGTTACATCTATATCAAAAGACTTTTTGTACAGATCCTGCCTAAATCCTCCAACTCTGGGCGCTATCTCAACCACCTTCCAGCCATCTTCAGAGCGTATCAACTCCGCGTGAAAGTGAGTGTTACGCAACCCCAAAGCATGAACCGCTTTTTTTGTTATATCTGTCATCTCATCATATTTTTTTTGTTTCAGTTTCGTTGGAGTCATCTGAAGATAGCCAAAATAATCATCAAACCCTATTTGCTTGCCGGTCTTGACATAAACCGAAGGGTAAAAAAAGCATTTTCCTTTGCTGTTTACCACGCCATCCACTGAATACAAATCTCCCTCCATCAGCTCCTCAACCAAAACCTGCGGAGTGCCTTGTTTGTAATATTCTTTGTATTGCTTGTGTAGACTCTGCGCCTTGCGAGAGACCGCCTTCAAGGCCGAGACCAGCTCCTCTCTATGGTAGCAGTTTGTAACCAGCATGCTTGAAGAGAGACCGGACGGTTTAACCATAACGGGATAAGTGAGTTTTTTCTCTATATAGTCGGCAACAGACTCCGGATCAGATTCCAAAATATCATACACAACCGTAAACCTTGGCAACAATTTTCTGTCATAATCCTGCATTCTTTTTCTCATTTGAA
>WFWK01000011.1 GCA_015491135.1 Patescibacteria group bacterium
AAACGATTCGGGAATAATTGCAAGGAATTTCTCAAGTTTTTCTTTAAGAAAGTCAAATTCCATGTACTTGTATCTTCCCCACAAAAACAAATCTATTTTTACCCTGTGTCCTTGTTCAATCCAGTCTGCCACTTTTTTGGCTTTTCTTTTCAGGTCCTCTTCGCCGGTACCGATTTTGACCTGTGTTAGCTTGGTCTCGGTTGTGTGCATCTTGGCCTTAGCCTCTTTTTCTTTCTTTTTCAGTTCGTATTTGTATTTTCCGTAATCGGCTATTTTGACAACCGGCGGTTTTGCTTTTGCGGAAATTTCTATAAGGTCCAAACCGTGTTTTCTTGCCAAAGACAGTGCGTCAGAGACAGGCATTACCCCGTGGTTTTCACCACTACTACCTATAACGCGCACTTCTTTTGCGCGTATTGCCTCGTTTATTCTTATCTCGTCTTTTAGCATCTAAAATTAAAACGGCGCGCAAAAGCGCACCTAAACAATAGCATATAAAAACAAGTATTACAAGGGCTTGTATGTTAGATTCAATAAATACTTTTGTTTGTCCTTGTCAGAGCGAAAAATTAAAACCCACCCCAAAAATTTAGGGTGGGTGAAATTTATACCCATTACCAATGACCACTTAGGGCAAAAATGAGTAATTTTACGAATAAGATAAAAATCATCGTAATACCAATTGCGCCGATTGCAATTAACATTGTTTTGACAAAAGCTCTTGAAAATGAAATATTTTCTGCGTTGTAAATAATTATAGAAAATACAGACAAGAACATGAAAATAGCCACAAGACCTGCCAAAATCCGGTAAATAATCATCGTCTCCATCTTTTCTCTCCCTTTTTAAGTTGCACCAAGACTCTGACTTGACGCTATCACTTTTTTGTTACTTTTGCAAGGAAATTTGTAGAAACTTTAGCTAGTCGTTGTCCAGTTCTTTTTTGTATATTTTCTCAAACATATCCCACATGGTAAGAAACACTCCGGCAAAAACGGGTCCCAGCACAAACCCGCTAATACCCCACAGGTAAATTCCGCCCAATACGGAAATGAGAATAAACACATCCGGAATGTGGGTTTGTTTGCCAACAAGTATGGGACGCAATATATTATCCAGCACGCTAACCAAGGCTATACCAAAAACCAAAACAAGTGCAGAGAGCAGATTTCCTTGGATAAATAACACAAAAGCGAACAGCGCCAGCACCAAAGCCGGACCCAAAGCCGGAATTAAAGCCAAGATAGTCATAACAGCACCCCAGAGCGCCACACTTTCAACTCCTGCAATGAATAAAAACAGCGAACCCACAAAACCTTGCAAAACAGCGATTGCAAGAGTTCCTTTAAAAATCGCCCGTATTACCGTTGCTATTCTGTTGAAAAGAACATTTTCTCTTTGTGTCCCTAAGGGGAGGATGTGTTTAATTTTGTTTATATATTTTTCCGCATCTTTAAGAGTGAAGAACAAAATATAAAGCATTAAGAAGAATTGAACGAAAAATGTTGTAAAGCTTTTTGTGGCTGAGCTTGCAAGATTATACGATACCGAAGCAACAGTTTTTCCCGTATTTTGAGCCAAACTTAAAAGTTGCTCTTTTGACACATTGATTCCAAATATTTGCAGAAGCTCCGATGTGTTTGAGACTGCCGTTTGAATTGAATAGGAGGTGGTGTTTTGATACAAGTCAACAGCTTCTTTTAAAACCATGGAGCCCACCAAATAAAGCGGAGTGAAAAGAAGTAATAAAATTATTGCTATTGTGATAGTTGAAGAGATAGCGCCGTTTTTTATCTTTTTTTCAATGCGTTTGTTGAGGGGATAGAAGACAACGCTTAAAATTATCGCCCATAAAATGGGTTTGAAAAAGGGCAAAAGTATAAGAGCAAAAACAAGAGATACCGCTATGAGAAATGAAAAGAAAACCGTATTTTGCAATGTTTGATACTTCATGGTTTACGTGTTAGCGCTTGGTTTTGGTGTGTTCCTTATTATATTCAATATTTCCTCTTTATCATCTGAGATGTGATATAAGTTTACATCTTCCGGCGAAATAGTTTTAAATGTTCCAAGCAGTGTTTCTTTTATAAACTCATCAAGCGGATTCCAAAATTCAGAGCCGACAAGAATCAGTGGAATTGAGTGAGTCTTTCTTGTTTGCACCAAAGTTATTACTTGGAAAAATTCATCCAATGTTCCAAATCCACCCGGGAAAAACAAACACGCTTCCGCAGAGAAAAACAAGGCCATTTTTCTTGCCGAGAAGAATTTAAAGTTGACCCCATGAGTTACATAAGGGTTTATAACTTGCTCGGAAGGTAGCTCAATGTTAAATCCCACCGCATAGCCACATGCTTCTTTTGAACCTCTGTTTGCCGCCTCCATAATGCCCGGTCCTCCACCGGTTATCACGGTAAATCCTTCTTTGCATATTTCTCCGGCAAGTTCGCGCGCTTTTTCGTAGTAAGCCGAACCTTCTTTTGTTCGCGCCGAGCCGAAAAAAGAAACGGTTTTCGGGTATTGTTTAACCGCTGTCAAACCTGCCAAAAGCTCTTCTGCGCAATCTTCTGATTTGTCTTTTAAAATATCTATAAGTTTGTCACTTATACCGTGCAACTCTTCAAGTTCTATTTCAGGTTTGTTTACTCTTTGCTTGTCAAATTGCTCTTTAATTTCATAAATATTGGCATACTCTCCGAGAGGATGAGTTCTATCTTTGTTTTTGTTTTTATTCATAGCGAGATTATATCATACTTTTTGCGTGTGGATTATTTTCATATATTATAAAGTTTATGATTTATGCGGAAAACAAAAAGGCCAAACATGATTTCTCTTTTTTGAAAGAGTATGTAGCGGGAATCAAATTACTGGGTTTTGAAGTAAAGGCTGTACGAGTTGGTAAGGCAAATTTAAAAGGTTCTCATGTTATTGTAAGAGGAGGGGAGGCGTTTGTAGTTGGTATGCATATATCTCCCTATCAGCCCAAAAACACGCCTGAAGATTATGACCCGGAAAGGCCGAGAAAACTTTTGCTTCAAAAAAAAGAGATAGAGGAAATTGCGGAAGCGGAAAAACAAAAAGGGTTGACAGTTGTTCCTGTTATGTTGTATAATAAAGGCGCTTTTTTGAAGTTGAAAATAGCAACGGCAAAAGGAAAGAAAAAACACGATAAGAGAGAAGAGATAAAAAAGCGAGATATTGAAAGAGAGTTGCGTCGTTCTTTAAAAAATAAATAATAGAGTCTGGTACCGATGTCATTCCCGCGCCGAATCCAAGCTTTTTGTTTGGGGGTGGCGCGGGGATGAATTGGAGTTGACATCGGGGGAGTGTATGCGTGCGTCGGCGAGTGAGCGTCTCGTAAACCGCTCAAACAAATACCTGCAAAAACACAAGCAGGGGCAGTTCGCTCACCTATTCAGATGAGCGACTTGCGCTTCGCCTACGCTACAGCCTAGGCGACCGCCAACTGCGTGCTCCGGCGCGCGCAGAGTTTGGCGTCATATTCGCCGGATAGGACAGAAAGTGTGACTGTACTTTTTGTCTGAAACTCTGACAGTCTGGGCTTCTGATTTTTTTGTCTGTTTTGAAAGTCAGTTGCCGAGATTGAAAAACAGACTAGCCGACGTAGATTCGCATATACAATCCCGCATGCACGGGGGTTCGCAACCCCCCATCTCCACAAGAAAACCGCCCGAATGGGCGGTTTTTGCGTGGAGATAAAGTTTACATTTAAGCTACATTCAAGAAAATAATGCAAACATCAAATCTTTATGCTAAATTAACGAAATGAAAAAGAAAATAAAAATAGCAAACAAAAAATTAAAAACACCTTTTAACAATTCACCGCTTTTTTCCTTTTTTTTCCAAGCGTTTTTAACCTTGGTGATATTTTCAATTTTAATGTCTATTTTCGGCTTGTTTGCGGGGCCATTTGCAACTCAGAAAGATGAAATCTCTTTGTCGGAGCTGGCAGGAGATATAAAAAACGGCAAGGTTGAGAAAATTCTTGTAAAAGGGGATATTTTGGATATTTACTATTTTGAAAAAGTAAAGCCTGAGATAGCAACCTCATCACCGTTTTATTTCTTACTATCCAACAAGGAACCCATTCCTTTAAGGAAAAAATCAAAAAAAGAAACAGAAGCAGGATTAACAGAAACTCTTAAAAACTACGGCGTGGAGCCGGAGCAATTGGCAAAAGTGCAAATTGTTGTTAAAGACCCAACCGGCTTTAGATACTGGTTTGCAACTCTTGCGCCACTTCTGTTGCCTTTGATAATCATATTTATAATTATCGCTTTTTTGTCCAGAAACATGGGTAAGGCAGGCATGCAAGCTTTTTCGTTTGGCGCATCAAGAGCAAGATTTATAGATCCGAAAAACGCCAAACAAAAAGTAACATTTAAAGATGTTGCGGGAGCAAAAGAAGCAAAAGAAGAGTTGTCAGAAATTGTTGATTTTCTTAAAAACCCCAAAAAATTCATTCAAATCGGCGCAAGAATTCCAAAAGGGGTTTTGCTGGTGGGAGCTCCCGGTACCGGAAAGACACTTCTTGCACGCGCGGTGGCGGGGGAGGCCCGTGTGCCGTTTTTCTCAATCTCAGGTTCTGAGTTTGTGGAGATGTTTGTTGGTGTTGGAGCTTCAAGAGTGCGGGACATGTTTGCGCAAGCCAAAAAATACGCTCCGTCAATAATTTTTATAGATGAGATTGATGCGGTCGGGAGAATAAGGGGAGCCGGCATCGGTGGCGGAAACGATGAGCGAGAGCAAACCTTAAACCAAATTTTGGTTGAGATGGACGGTTTTGAGCCGAACGAGAAGGTGATAGTTATGGCGGCGACAAACAGACCCGATGTTTTGGATCCGGCTCTTTTAAGGCCCGGAAGATTTGACAGGAGAGTTGTAGTTGACCTGCCCGACAGGGAAGCGCGCGAAGAAATTTTAAAAGTTCATGCAAGAGGTGGGGCGGGAGTTAAATCAAAGCCACTTAGCAAGGACGTTGACCTTAAAGTAATAGCTGAGCGAACTCCCGGATTCTCGGGAGCTGACTTGGCAAATCTTATGAACGAAGCTGCGATTTTGGCTGCACGTGAAGGAAGAAAGGAGATAACTCAAAACGACCTTATCCGCTCTATTGAAAAAGTTATGCTTGGTCCTGAGCGTAAAAGTCATGTTCTCTCCAACAAAGAAAAGGAAATAACCGCTTATCATGAAGCTGGACATGCCCTTGTTGCGAGCGTACTGCCGAATGCCGACCCTGTGCATAAAATTTCAATTATCTCGCGTGGCAAGGCCGCAGGATACACCTTAAAGTTGCCGTTTGAGGACAAAAAAATGCAAACAAGAGCAGAATTTCTGGATGATATAGCTGTTTCTTTGGGTGGTTATGTTGCTGAAAAACTTGTATTTGGAGACGTAACTACCGGACCTTCAAATGATTTGCAAGTGTTAACGGCCATAGCGCGCAACATGGTTACCAAGTGGGGAATGTCGGAGAAAATAGGAACAATTGCCGTAGAGTCTGAAAGCGGACAGCCGACTTTCGGGTTTGCCCCATATGCAAAAGAGCATTCCGAGAAACTCTCTGCCGAGATAGATGAAGAAGTTAGACGAATAATTTCAAATGCATACAAAAAAGTGCAGGATATACTAACCGAGAAGAGAGATTTGTTAGATGCAATAGCCAAAACTTTGCTTGAGAAAGAAACTATTGAAAGGGAAGAGTTTGAGGAGATTTTGAAAAAGTACGGAATTGAACCCAAAAAACCGGAAAACGATGCGCCTCAAAAAGAAAACTAACAGGGTCCGACCTTGTTGTGTTGCGCTCGGTTGTTTTGTTTACTTTTTGTATTTGTTATCGTAATATAATGCTGGCGCGTTTGCGCCTTATCCGCACGTAGCTCAGTTGGTAGAGCGCGCGTCTTATACACGCGTGGTCCCAGGTTCGAGTCCTGGCGTGCGGACAACGAGCAAAGCGAGTTGAACGCACGAAGCAAAAGCAACTGCTTGCTTTTGCGGCAGGACTCGAAAAGCGGAGGCATGTCGCGCGCAGTGCGAGTGAAGCGAGCGCGAGCACGACAGCCGAGCTCGGGCAGGCCCACACCATACTACGGCATACGATTTTCTACTTTATTTACAACACTTTATCATTCATAGTGTCTTTTTATGTGTGCTAATTGGTGTGTATGGTGTGGGCAGGAGCCACTTAACGACCGAGCCCTTTCTGTGAAAGGGCTCGGGAGTTTAGTGAGCTGACGCCGTGTCCTGGCGTGCGGACAACGAGCAAAGCGAGTTGAACGCGCGAAGCAAAAGCAATAATTGTTTGCGTAAAGTTTATACTTAATATATGCTTGTCGGTGTTTTTTGAAAAATGACCGGGTTATCAACATAGCCGGTTTTTTATTCTTTGTTATAATTCAAGCATGAGTGTAAAAGTTGCAATAAATGGGTTTGGAAGAATCGGGCGAGCCTTTTTTAAATTAGCCTCCAGAAACAGCCAAATACAGATAGTTGCAATAAACGACCTGGCAGACAAAGAAACACTGCAATATTTGCTTGAACACGACTCTGTTTATGGATTTTTTAAGGCAGATTTTTCAAATATTGAACTTTTACAGGAAAAAAATCCCGAAAACTTGCCATGGGGAAAACTTAATGTTGATATTGTCGTTGAGAGCACCGGCAGATTTACAACAAAAGAGTTGGCTGAAAAGCACATAAAAGCCGGTGCCAAAAAAGTTGTGATTTCAGCCCCCTCAGATGATGCGCACACTGTTTTGGTGGGTGTTAACTCATCGCAAGATACCACAGTGACATCAAACGCATCTTGTACAACAAACGCTGCTTCTCCTGTTTTGAAAATCATTGAAGATGCATTTGGAATTGAAGAGGCAATGCTTACAACCATTCACAGCTACACAGCAAGCCAGTCTTTGGTTGACTCGGCAAACAAAAAAGACTTAAGAAGAGGTAGAGCCGCCGCTTTAAACATAATTCCAACATCAACGGGAGCTGCAAAAGCAACAGCAAAAGCCCATGAGTATCTAAAGGGCAAATTTGAAGGGGTTGCTGTGCGTGTTCCTACACCGTCGGGTTCTTTGGCCGATTTAACAATTCTTCTTAAAAGATTTTCTAACAAAGAAGAGGTGAATCAAGTTTTAAAAGATGCCGCAAACTTGGAAAGGTGGAAAAAGGTTTTTGCCGTAACAGAAGAAAGTGTAGTTTCAACTGACATAATAGGCAGGCCAAAAGCGGCCATAGCTGACTTGCAAATGACAAGAGTTACCGGAAGGTTGGCAAAAATTATGGTTTGGTATGATAATGAAATAGGATATGCAAGTTCGCTTTTGTTGCACGTTTTATCTGTAGCAGGCAAGTAAATAAAAAGCGCCGGCTAATACACCGGCGCTACAGAATTAAGCACTAGCTGTTGCGTGTGATAAAGTTTTCGACTTGAAGAAAAACTTTTTATCTCTTGAAGGTCCGCCATGGGTTAGGCGCGCTTCAAGGTAAGGAGCAGAGAGGCTGTGTGCATACGGAGATAGTAACATAATTATCAGAATCAAATAATCCAGCCTCTTTAATGTTTCATTTAATTGCTGTCTTGTTGTTATGGTTTTTTGTCGCGATTTTTTCAGTTCTTTTTCAAAAGACTCGCTTGTAATACGCATAAGATCTTTATCGGTTTGCACTCCAAATTTTGATTTTGCTTCATTGATTATTGACTGGCCGTCAGCATTTAATCTGACAATAACACGACCTGCAGTTGTTAGCTTATTAATAGTGTGACAGATTAGTTCAGTTTCTATTTCTATGTCGGTTTCAAAAGTTGATGAAACTTCTTCTATGAGTGCTTCAACATTTATCCAAGAGGTGAGTTTGTGTGCTATAAAGACAGCTTTTTTGAAATCGACAAACACTCGATACAGTACGTACAAAATCACAGTTCCCAAAACGGCCAGAACTATGTTGACAAGGGTAATGTTCATTTCAGGTCCTCCTGTTAAGGTTCATCCTATCTTTTAATTTAAGTAAAAAACTCCAATAGTCAATTGAAAATCAAAAAAGTTATGCTAAAGTGTCGTCATGTTTGATATAGCATTTGCAGCTGAAAACGCTCACGAGGGGATCCATGTCCCTTCTTTAG
>WFWK01000012.1 GCA_015491135.1 Patescibacteria group bacterium
ATGTTATTGTGTTGATAACTTTTAGTTGAGTTTTCGATTTTTTTTCGATATAATAACATTATAATCGAAAATAATTAGAAAATCAATATAAATTAATTTGTATTAGTATGGCAACAAAAAGACAAAAACAGGTTTTAGATTTTATTCAAAATTATAAAAAACAATACGGTTATGCCCCGTCCTTTGAAGAAATAAAAAAACATTTAAAATTATCTTCTGTTTCAACTGTACACTATCATGTTAAAAAACTTGAAGAACTTGGACTTTTGCGCAAAGGAGATCACCAGCCACGCGCAATGGCAACCGTAAAAGAAACTGAAATGATGCATGTTCCAATCGTTGGCACAATTGCAGCTGGTGAACCAATTGAGGCCATTGAAATTGAAGATGATTTTGTAACCATACAAAAGCCACGCCCGTTTAGTAAAAATGACACATACTATGCATTGCGTGTCAAAGGGAATAGTATGATTGATGAAGGGGTTTTTGATGGCGATATCGTAGTAATCAAGAAACAGTCAAGTGCTGAAAATGGTCAAACAGTTGTCGCCATAATAGATGACAACGAGGCAACATTAAAGAAACTGTACAGATTAAAAGATAGATTTAAACTTGTTCCAGCAAATCAAAACATGCTTCCATTTTACAGAAAAGAAGTTGAAGTGCGTGGTGTTGTTGTAAAAATAATTAGAAATCTTGAACAAAAAAAATGGCGCACCATCGATTTATTTGCCGGTATTGGAGGAATACGGCTCGGTTTTGAAAAGGCTGGTTTTGAAACTGTTTTTGCAAACGACTTTGAAAAGCAATGTAAGGTAACATATGATACGAACTTTAATACTTGTAAACTAGTTGTGGAAGATATAACAAAAATTGACCCTGAAGACTTGCCAGAGTTTGACTTTCTTCTTGCTGGTTTCCCATGTCAACCCTTTTCTGTTGCTGGATATCGAGAGGGTTTTAAAGATAGAAAAGGTCGTGGAGATCTATTTTTCTACATTGCACGCATTTTAGAAGAGAGACAACCGATGGGCTTCTTGCTTGAAAATGTGAAAAATCTCAAAGGACATGACAACGGACGAACTTTCAAAATTATTGAAAAAACTTTAAAGGATCTTGGTTATCATATCAAATCAAAAGTGCTGAACTCAATGGAATATGGAAATGTTCCACAAAACAGGGAAAGAATTTATATTGTTGGGTTTAAAAACAAAAAGCATTGTGAAAACTTTATTTGGCCAAAGAAAAGAAAATTAACGGTAAAAGTTACTGACATACTTGAAAAAGATGTGCCTGAAAAATATTACTATAACGGCAAGCCATTATATGAAAAAATAAAAGATGATATTACAGAAGAAGGAAAAGTTTATCAATGGCGCAGAAAATATGTGCGAGAAAATAAAAGTGGCGTTTGTCCAACATTGACCGCAAATATGGGAATGGGTGGGCACAATGTGCCGATTATAAAAGATAAAAAAGGCATTCGAAAACTAACACCACTTGAGTGTGCAAGATTACAAGGTTTCCCAATGGATTACAAATTACCAGACGGACTTGCTGATTCTGCGCTTTATAAACAATTTGGTAATTCTGTTACTGTGACAGTGATTGAAGCAATAGCAAAGGAAATTAAAAAAGCTATTGAGAGTTAGAGATAATTTCATCAAATTTTGAGATCAATTCGTCTGTTGCGTCTTGTCCGTATTTTTCAAGAATATACTTTGAAACTATATTTTCGTCCCACGATGAACTCCTATCAAATTTGGCATATGTAATTTTTATTAACCCTGCATTAACATGAACACCATTTATGGTTAGGTCTGTGTTTGACTCTATAAAAACAGAACCTTTGTTCTTTTTCTTTATGGTAATTATAGAATTGGATTGTTTATCAATAGATATAGGAAGTGCAACATAATTATTGCCATAATTATAAACAAATCTTCCTAGCTCATCAAAATTCATTGACTCATTTACATTCGGTGATGTTACCCTGGCGACATTTCCCGCACCGCCAAAATAGTATGGGCTAACACCTCTCCCACACAATACTGACTGATTACGTAATTCATCTTTTGAGTATATTCCAATTAAGCGCATAGTACCAATTCGGTTTGCTTTAGTAACTGGAGCGTGTTGGATAATTTGAGAATCTGTGTCCGAACTTATAAATATTTTATCCATTGATAATTGTTCAAGATATTTCTCGTTAAAGACGTCATCTTCAAAAATAGCTGTTAAGTAATCTGGTGATAAATCTGACTCAACAAATACGTAGTAGTCATCAATCATTTGCGCCTCACGAACCGTTAACATTTCTTGATCAGATCTTACAACTTTTACCTCAACCCTGGGCATACCATCGACGTCTTCCCATGTTCCATTATTATAAGTGACAAATGGTATTGTAGATGTATCTGTTTTAAGACCTAAAATATCTGGGGCATTTTTCTCTGAATCATTTGCGTATATGAAATAATCAGAAACTACACTATATGACTTATCAGAAAGTAAATTGTCAAAAATGATGGTTTCTGCAATTTTATTAAACCAACGTTCAATATAACCACCAACAAGATCACGTTTTGCCGATGTCCCTTGTCTATGTAATGGATCACCTTTGAATTTCATCAATATAAAATAGATTATCTTTTTTAGATCCTCTTTTGTTATTTCAATTGTAGGATAATTATTCATATTCAATTATTTTAAAAACCAATCCAATTTCTTTTTATAAAGTTTTGCAAACATTTCCAATTCAACAACATCTAATCGACGCTCGCCACGCTCAACCTTAGATATAAACGACTGTGGTTTCTTTAACTTTTTGGCAACATCAACCTGCGTTAAACCAGCCTCTTGGCGAGCCTTAATTAGGTTATGCAAAACCTTTTTATACTTAGTTGAATGAATTGTTTTTTGCACATTGATATTGTATATCCTATTATAGGATATCCCAAAATAGGTTATAATATTTTGTAGCGAACCCGACCGACAAAACCATTTCCTTACCTTTTATTTCGCCTTTCGGCGGAGGGGTCTGGGGAGAAGCCGAACAAAAAATTGAAAGGAAATGGTTTTGGTCGGGTGGTCGCCGGAGCGAAGCGAGCGACAGGCGCGGTGGAAGTGTTTGTGCGCTCCGTTAAAGCGCTCGAGATAAAAAGCACGCTAAGCATTTCGTTTCTCCATTCCGGATTTTCTTCAAAATTTGCGGAGAGGGCGGGATTCGAACCCGCGGTGCCTTGCGGCACACACGCTCTCCAAGCGTGCGCATTCAACCACTCTGCCACCTCTCCGTTGCGCCTATAATATCACAAACAATGTTTTTTAAAAATCATCATTTATGTGTGTTATGGTAAATTCTTTAAAAATTAATTTGCTTTATTTAAATTATCACGTTCAATACAAATAAGAATATTGTTTCTTATTATCTTTTGTGCTATCATTAACTAAGTTGTTGCTTAAATGAAGAGGAGGAAGCCATGCTTCAATTGCCAACTGTACCGCAAGAGATTGCAGATAAGGTATATAGCGTTTGCAAACAAATTACATGGCTTAAAACTCCTGTTTGTCGCTTTGATATGGTGCGCGACGGTATTTTTGAAGTAGAAACACAGCCATCAGTTGTGTATCCTGCTTGGTTTTTACAAGAGTCGGTGGCCACCTTGTTTGTAAATGCCGTTGCTTCTGTAGCTTCAGTTGCTTTGCGCATAATAGATACTGATATTGAGAGAAGCAGATATGATCAAGGTTGCAAACGCCTTGGGTGGCAACATGCATCTGTTGACGATCAAGCGTCAACCTCGGCGCATGCTTACTTGTCGGGAGCAGATGCTAATATTTTTAAGCAAGCCACTTCTTTAGGGTGGAATGTTGTGACGCAGTTGATGCCAAAAGATGATAAACGCATGCTTGCAATTACAAGAGCGCATGTATGCACATCATTGGATAAGGTGCTAGAACTACTGGCTTCTGATGATTTTGAGCAAGGGGCGGTTGCAAAACCTGCTCAAGGGATGTGCTGTCGCGACATATCTTTTCTTGCAAATAAGAAACCGTTTAAAAAGCGAGGAGCAACTAAAAGTCGCTTCTTGCGAGATGTTGAAATGTTGATTAAAAAATATGGAAAGGTTGTTATTCAGCCTTTTTATGCACCCGAACTGAGTAGTGTAAACGGAAAAGACTATTACGGTATTTGGCGCATCTATGCGGTACGTCAGAGTTCGTCACTTCCGTTTGAACCTGTACTTGCGTTTTATAATGCACGCCCGTCAACACTAAAAATACACGGTGCGGGCGATGCTTACTTTGAAGCACAAATTGTAGGGTAAGCTCAATTCTCAAATTGGTAACCAGTTCAAATAAACCCCCTGTTTATTCAGGGGGTTTATTTATGTATTTGCTCCAAAAAAGTGGCGATGGTTGAAAATTGAACGTTTCCAGATAGTAACAACACAATGAGTAGTTCTTGTAAAGAAAGACCAAATTTGTTTTTTAGTTGTACTGCATGTTGATGTCCAAAGAAATATTGCGCTTGCAATGAGGTAAACTGATTGATTACTGCAAAAGTCTCTTCTGCTGCGAATGCTTCTAGACCTACTTCTACAAACAAGCGGTACACATCTTCAACCGTTGCGCCGGAGATATGGTAAGTGTAATCGGCAACTGCGCGCGTCGGAAGCCATACATGTGAGCGATACCAAAAAAGTGATTCTTGTTCAGGAAGTAGCGCTTCTGCAAGCAAATCAGCAAACGCTTCTTCTTTTGGATCAAAAGGATTTGGTGATGACACACCCGCAAAACTCCACATTGGTCCTACCATGTCTTGCTTTGTCCACACAACATCAAACAGGGCACTTGAGATAGCATGACCCATCTCGTGAGCGGCTGCCAATGTAAGAAGTGCAAGACTAAAAGAACGCCCCTTTGCAAGTTTGATGGTTATGCGACGTGTGTTCGGATCGGTTACACATCTAAGTAGCGCGCCAGCTTCATCTGTCATTTCCACATGTACTGTCTTTAGTGTCTCAAAAAGCGGTATACGCCACTGTTCCGGAAGCGGAGCAAAAATAGATTGTATTCCAGGAAGTATGGTTTTTTTAATAAAATCTGAGAGCCACATGCTAGCTTCTTTGTCAGTTAAATCTTCTGATGAAAAAGTAGCTGCAATTTTTGGATTTTCTTTTAATTGAGTTATGGCTTCGTTTCGTATCTGTTTAGCCTTTTGGTACCATGTATCTGTTGGATAAAAATGTGTACGTATTGCGGTTAACCTTGAAGGTGAAAGAGTTGTATCTTTAAGAAACGAAAGTTTAAAAGCAATTAATGAAATAAACAATAGCCACACTTCTTTTTCTGTTACCGCAAAAAAAGAGAAAGAATCTGTTCTTTTATGTGGAATTTTGGCGACACACTCAGTAAGCCTCTTTTCATAATCTGTAATTTGATTCAAATTAGCACGTGTATAATGCAAATCTACATGTTTTGGATGTTTATGTTGTCGCAAAGTTTGCATAATTTCTGCTGCATTTTCAGGACGACGAAATGAATACTCCCACAACAGAGACACATCACGCACTAAAGAAATAAGCTTTTCTTGAGCATTATAATCTACGGAATGATGAGTAAAATGCTTAATGTACGTATTAAGTAATTTCATGTGAACATAGTAGCATTGTGAACTTTTCTTGCAAACCGTTCGTGTTTTTAATAAATATTGTAATTATTTGAGTTCGTGCTATAAATTTTGCGATTTTTGGTTTTTTTAGTACAATTGTTGCACCATGAGTGACGACAAACAATATTTAACACAAGCAAAACTTGACGAGTTGCTGGCCGAGCTTGAAGAGTTGAAAACGGTTAAAAGAAAAGAAGTGGCCGAGCAACTTGAATATGCGCGCTCTTTGGGCGACCTCTCTGAGAATGCCGAGTACAAGGAGGCAAGAGAATTGCAGGCAACAATAGAAGGAAGAATTTCTGAACTTGAATATATAATAGCAAACGCTGAGGTTATAAAAGAATCAAAAGGTGATGAGGTTGCAATTGGTTCAAAAGTAAAAATTGTCAAAGTTGGCGAAAAAGAAGAAAGGGAATATGAAATAGTCGGTCCAGCTGAAGCCAATATGAAAGAGAGGAAAATTTCTCATATTTCTCCTTTGGGAGCGGCGATGCTTGGCAAAAAGAAGGGGCAGTTTTTTGAATTTGAAACTCCAAACGGAATGGTTAAGTACAAAATCATAGATATAAAATAACTGAAACTAATTGAAACAAAACACTTTTGTGTTAATCTGAGAGTATGGTTTTTTGGGCCGATAAAATCGTCAATGAGATAGAAAAAAAGCTGAGCAAAACTATAATGCAAAAAGCTCCTTTGCTTGTGCGCGATGAGAAAACCTTAAGCGGGCGAGTGCATATCGGCTCTATGCGCGGAGTTGCAATTCACGGGATAGTAAATGATGTTTTAAACGAAAGAGGGATATCTTCGGAATTTCAATATGAGCTTAATGACTTTGACGCAATGGATGATATTCCATCTTATCTTGATAAAAATGAATATGAAAAATATTTGGGAGTTCAGTTGTATAAAATCCCTTCTCCGGATGGGAGTGCTGAGAATTTTGCAGAATATTTTGGGCGAGAATTTGTGCAAGTTATAAAAGATGCCGGATTTGATGCGCGCTTTTATAGATTAAGCGAAGTTTACAAATCCGGCAAGATGGATGAGGCGATTGAAAAAGCCATTTTAAATAAAGATAAAATAAGAGAAATTTACAAGAGAGTATCCGGCTCTGAAAAGCCTGAAGACTGGTTGCCCGTGCAGGTTGTGTGCCAAAATTGCGGTAAAATCTCTACAACAAAAGCAATATCATTTGACGGGAAAGAAGTTACATACGTTTGCAAAGAAGACCAGGTCAAATGGGCCAAAGGGTGTGGTCATAAAGGAAAAACTTCTCCGTTTAAAGGCGGGGCTTCTCTTCCTTGGAAAGTGGAGTGGGCAGCAAAATTCTACGCTTTGGGTGTTGATGTTGAAGGTGCCGGAAAAGATCACAGCACCAAAGGAGGAGCGCGCGATGTTGCAAATGCGATAGCTAAAGAAGTGTACGGCATAAAGCCACCGTTTGATATACCTTATGAGTTTTTCCTTGTTGGAGGAGCAAAAATGTCCTCTTCCAAAGGAAGAGGGAGTTCGGCAAAAGAGATAAGCGAAATGCTTCCGAAGGAGATTTTCAGAACTTTGCTTCTTGCAAAACGTCCGATGCAAACCATAGACTTTAATCCCGAAGGGGATACAATTCCCAACCTTTTTGATTTGCATGATTCACTGGCGGAGGATTATTGGAGCAGTGTTGAGAGTGATACGGTTATACTGTTTGGTTTGATTTATAAAAACAATCCTCCGGAGAAAATGTTTTTGCCTCGTTTTTCAACTGTTGCTTATCTTGTGCAGATGCCACATGTCTCTTTGGTTGAAGAATTTGAAAAAATAAAAGAAGACAAATTAACCGAGGCGGAAAAATATGAATTGCAAAAACGTGTTAAGTACGCTCAATCTTGGCTTGAGAAATACGCTCCGGAGAAATACATTTTCAAAATTAGGCAGAATCTGCCGAACATTTCTCTTACTGATATACAAAAAAGCGCTCTTGGGGAGTTGCTTAAGTTTATAGAAAATAATAAGAGCTACACCGGGGAGCAAATGCATGCAAAGTTGCACGAGATTAAAAAAGAATCCGGAATTGACCCGCGCGAGTTTTTCTCAGCAATTTACAGAATTATTTTAGATAAAGACTCCGGTCCGAAAGCGGGATGGTTTTTGTCTGTTTTAGATAGAGATTTTCTGATAAACAGACTAAAAGAGGCGATAAAGTAGTACGATGAAAAATAAAAAACCCGCGCGAAAGCCTTGCTTTCGCGCGGGTTCTCATTAGCCGGATACACTCTCAAGCGCCATCTCAAGCGCTCGGATTACTTCTGATAATTTGTAAGGCTTTGAGAGAAAATCAACAGCTCCGGCATCCTCAGCCGGTTTTTTGTTGCTTTCATCTCCCGAGGTGGAAATCGCTGCCACCCCCAAAGAATGTGCTTTTGGTATGACCTTCTCCCATGAGCGACCATCTGGCAGATCGCAATCCGTAAAGAGAAGACTTACATTCTCGTTCTCCAGAATCTCCAAGGCGTTTTCAATGTCAGACGCTTTGGAAACTTCAAAACCTGCCCGCTGTAGATAAATCGCTAAAACGTTGAGCAGTTGAAGATCATCTTCCAGTACAAGAAGTTTTATCATCTACTTCTCCTTTCTGTTTGGTTAATTTGGGGAGACATTTCCGTTTATTCTGGCAACACTTTGACACGAATTTGCCTCAAGTCAACAGTATAATATTGAACTTACAAGATCTTTATGTCAACAAACAACACTCTCACACACCATCAAACCACTATTAAAACACCAAAGCTTTGAAAGCTTCTTTTTCAAAGCACGCTTCTTTAAGTTACACACAACAGAGATTAATCGGAAAGTTGTTTCAGTGTTGTATAAACTCTTCTTGCTATGTACCTTTTAAGACTTCTTAAGGCGGAGAGTTTTGATTTTCCTTCTTGCAGTTTCTTTTCGTAATATTTCTTGCCGTCGGTATCTTTTGCGATTTGAGCTAAGGCTATGTAATGCAAGGCTTTGTTGAGGTTCTTGTTGCCCATCTTGTTTATCAGTATCTTGGTTCTTGAAGCGCTTGAACGTTCTTTTGGAGACACTATCGCATATGAGGCAAAGTGAGATTCGCTTTTGAATCTGTCAATATCACCAACTTCGGAGACGATAGTGCACGCCGCAGTAGTTCCGCAACCGTACAACTCCTCTTTCAGTTTCTTCACTTCTTTTTATTTGACTTGCAATCTTCTGTATTTTCTCGTTAAGTTTTGCCAAAGCTTCTCTTAAAAACATAATCTCCTCAAGTTTAACAATGACAATCTCAAGAACAAAAGATTGGTATTTTGTGTTATCGTCCATGTTGTGTTGCAAAGAGGTTCTCTTTTGTTCAAGGAGTTCTTTCATTTCAACAATAACAAAATTTTTGTTTAAGTTTTTCTCAAGAGAGCTTATCTTTGTATCGTCACCGAAAAACAAATGAATCATTGCGTGCGCTCTGTTTAGATTTGCCGTTGTCTTCTTTAGAATATCCTCTCTTTCTTTGACAAGAAGCTTTAAAGCTTTCTTTAGTTGATTTTGTTTTGTATACTTGAACTTAAGTGGCAGAGCGCTTTCTGTCTCAAACAAAGCGAGTTTTGCCACATACAAAGCGTCTGTTTTGTCATTTTTGTTTTTTCGTCCTCTCATCTTTCGCTAAGATATGAGGGAATATGACAGACGTGCACACTGTTTAAGTCCATCATTGCTTTTGCTATATGGACTCCAAAAAACTCCGTATCCTCAAGAGCTACAACAACTTTCTTTCCTTGAGAAGATACGGAGTTTATTTGGTCAACCAGTTTGTGCTCTTGAGTGTTTGTAAAGTTTAAACTTGCGAATTCTCTGCCAAAGTTGTCCACAAACACCGCAGTGTGAGTGTATTTGTGGGTATCAACTCCCACAACAACCGTGTTTTCATCTATGTGTATCATGATTTGTTTTTTAAGTTTGTATAACTGTACAGCCACATCGACCACCTTTGACTTAACGTTTTCATTTGATACTTCTTTATTCCGGTCATCTTCCTCTTAAAAGAAGAGACAATACTCTATCTGACCAAAACAAAAACAGCCAAAGACAAACCTTCCAAGGACAATTCCGACCGAGTCACTTTTTAAAAAGGACATGACCTTGTCAGTCACTAGGAATGTTTGCTGTGGCTTGGGTTAATTTAGCATAGAGTGTTCGGACCTTGTAAAGTTATTTACTTGAGAGATTTGCGTTTTGATTTGTTTTTTTACATAATAGTACAATGCTTGTTTTAGATGTTGAAGCTTCAGGAGTAAACTATAACAAACACTCAATTGTGTCATTAGGGGCTTTGGATTTGCAAAACCCCAAGAACAGATTTTATGCCGAATGCAGAATTTGGGACGGAGCTCATATATCCAAAG
>WFWK01000013.1 GCA_015491135.1 Patescibacteria group bacterium
GTAAAATCAGCCTTTTGAAAAATATCGGGGTTTTGCTCTCTTTTGTTTTGGGTTTGACCTTGATTGAAATGCTTGCGGAGGGTCACGGTGGGGTAGTCGGAGCGTTTCTTGCAAAACCCGTTATTTGGGCCTTTGACAAAGTAGCCGGAGGTATAGTGGTCTTTGCCGGATTTCTTGCATCTTTGCTTTTGATTTTTGACACTCACCCGAAAGATGCTTTTCCGTCTTTGCTTGCTCTGCGCAAAAAGCTCAAAACTTTGTTTGAAAACGAAAAGCAGACTTTGGATGAAAAAGAAGAGCAAGTGATTGAAAAAGCGACACAGTCGGCAAAACCGGAAAAACAAACTTCCTCTGTAGCTCCGGTTGAAACGGTAAAAAAGAATGTTGAGAAAATAGTTGACTTTACTAAATCCAAAGAAAAAGACTTGTTTGACAGTTTAACTGTTAAGCAAAATTTTGGAAAGTATACTCCTCCCCCACTTTCTATATTGAGAAAAGATGCCGGCAAGCCATCTGTTGGAGATATAAAAGCCAGGGCCAATGCAATTAAAAGAACTTTGCTTAATTTCAATATCTCCGTTGAGATGGATGAAGTATCAATCGGACCTACAGTTACTCGCTATGCGCTAAAGCCGGCAGAAGGGGTTAAGTTAAACAGAATAGTGTCTCTGCAGAGCAATTTGGAGTTAGCTCTCGCCGCCTCTCCCATAAGAATTGAAGCGCCAATTCCGGGTAAGTCTTTGGTTGGAATTGAGGTGCCAAATCAAGCAAAGGCCACACTGGGGCTCGCCTCCCTTTTGGGTCACCCGGATTTTCAAAGAAGTGAGCAACCACTGCTTGTAGCCTTGGGTAGAGACATCTCGGGCAAACCGCAATATGCCAACCTTGCCAAAATGCCTCACTTGCTTATTGCCGGAGCAACCGGTGCCGGAAAATCTGTCACCATACATGACTTGGTTGTAAGCCTGCTTTACAGAAACTCACCGGAGAAAATGCGAATCGTCATGGTAGACCCAAAAAGGGTTGAGCTTACCCTCTACAATGGAATACCGCATTTGATGCTTCCTGTTGTCACCGACCCTAAAAAAGCTCTGCAACTTTTGCGCTGGCTTACAAAAGAAATGGAAAGAAGGTATGACATTCTGGAGAAAAACAAAGTACGAGATATTTCTTCTTATCACAAAAACATATATGAGAAGGGTGTAAAAAATGAAAACGGAGACGAGCCCGAGTCAATGCCTTATATAGTCGCCTTCTTGGACGAGCTTTCAGATTTAATGCAAGCTTATCCGCGCGAGCTGGAAGCTGCGATTGTGCGTCTTGCGCAAATGAGCCGTGCCGTGGGAATTCACTTGGTACTTTCAACACAGAGGCCGAGTGTTAAAGTTATCACCGGATTGATAAAAGCAAACGTTCCCGCAAGAATCGCTCTGCAGGTTGCCAGCCAAGTTGACTCAAGAACAATTCTTGACATGGGAGGCGCCGAGAAGCTCTTGGGCGCCGGAGATATGCTTTTCACCTCCGGTGAGATGAGCAAACCAAAACGTATTCAGGCACCATACATTTCAGAGGACGAAGTGAAAAAAATCGTCTCCTATCTTAAAAAACAATATGAAGGAGAGCTCTCCGATACCATTGATCTTGAAGAAGTAGCAAAAAGTGATGCAACATTTGTGGGTAATATTTCATCTGATGAAGATGATGACCCTCTGTTTGAACAAGCCAAAGAGATAGTTGTAAGCGCCGGGAAAGCCTCAACCACCTATATTCAAAGAAAGTTGCGTGTAGGCTATGCTCGCGCGGCGCGAATTATGGATTTACTTGAAGAGAAAGGGGTTGTGGGACCGGCCGAAGGTAGCAAACCGAGAGCTGTACTTATAAAACCGGAGGATGCTTTTGACGAAAACGAAATGGTGGAAGATGGCGAAAATGGCTCTGCAAGTACAAGCGTCCTGGAGGATAACGATAGTGTAGAGCTTATAGACAATGAAAATGTAACTGAAGATTATGTTTCCAACGAATACAACAGTAAATAAAATAATCTTTGTTTTGATTGTTTTGATTGTTTTTGTCTACGGCGCTATGCGCGGGTATGACATACTCTCCGGTCCTCAGCTTTTCATTGATGTGCCGGAGGATGGCGTGGTAAGAGTAAACAGTCAGCTTGTAACCATAACCGGAGTTGCCAAAAATGTTGTCAAATTCAGCGTAAACGGCAAAGAGCTTTTTTTAGATACCGATGGCAAATTCTCCCACACCCTTCTTTTGGCTCCGGGGGTAAATTATCTAAACTTTGAAGCTCAAGACAAATTCGGCAAGGTTAAAAAACAAACCGTTACTTTAGTTTATAAAGAAGAAAAGAAAGAAAATAACAAGAAACAAAAACAGTAACGCTCTGTTTTGTCAATGTATCTTGTATGCTAAACTAGTTGTATATCAATTAAAAGGCGAGCTTCGCAAAAGCGTATGACAAAAAAAACAAAGACAAAAAAAGAAAACAAAAAAGAAAAGAAAGATACTGCATCAAAACTTGATAAGGCAAAGGTGGCGATTGACTCCATAAGAAGTCAATTTGGTGATGATGCGATAATGACTCTTGGTGAACAGTCAAAAGTTGATGTAGATGTCATTCCCACAGGCTCAATCGGGGTTGACTGGGCACTCGGTGTGGGCGGTTTTCCAAGGGGGCGTATCATTGAGATTTTCGGACCTGAAAGCTCAGGTAAAACAACCCTTACCCTCCATGCGGTGGCAGAAGCACAGAAGAAAGGAGGCGTTTGCGCGTTTATAGATGCAGAGCATGCGCTTGACCCTGAGTATGCAAAAAAAATCGGTGTCAAAACAGATGAGCTTTTAATTTCTCAACCGGATACCGGAGAGCAAGCGCTGGAGATAGTTGAAAGTCTTGTACGTTCCGGAGAAATTGATTTGATAGTCGTAGACTCTGTAGCGGCGCTTACTCCAAAAGATGAAATAGAAGGAGAGATGGGAGCGCAACACGTTGGGAAACAAGCAAGATTGATGAGCCAAGCCTTGCGCAAACTCACAGCTATAACAGCAAAAAGCAAAACCGTGGTTATCTTTATTAACCAAATACGAATGCAAATCGGGGTTATGTTTGGAAACCCTGAAACTACCCCCGGAGGTAAAGCCCTCAAGTTTTATACATCGGTGCGACTGGACATTCGCAGGATAGCGCAAATTAAAAAAGGTACGGAAGTTAAAGGTGGCAGACACAGAGTAAAAGTTGTGAAAAACAAAGTCGCTCCCCCATTTAGGGTTGCGGAGTTTGACCTTTTGTACAATGAGGGAATCTCACGTGAAGGTGAGCTTTTGGCGCTTGGGGAGAAATTCGGACTTGTTAAAAAATCAGGCGCTTCATACTCATATGGGGAACACAAACTGGGAAGAGGCTATGATGCGGCGCGAACTTTCTTGCAAGAGAATAAAAAAGTGGCAAATGAACTGTTAAAGGAAATTAAAAAAGCTCTAAAAGAACAAGCTTGATTTTTAGCAGATAACAATTGGATATGCTCTCATACACAGAATTAAAACCCGGAAAAGTTATTGTAATTGACGATGAGCCGTGTGAGATTGTCTGGAGCAGTGGCATTGTCAAAAAACAACGCCAAAAACCTCACAATACGGTTAAGATGAAAAACCTTGTAACCGGCGCTACACTTGAGAAAACTTTCACGCAAGCCGATAAAATAGAAGAAGCCGAGTTGGACAAAAAACCGCTTAAGTTTATCTACGCTGCTCGTGGAAAAGCCGTTTTTGCAAATCCTGACAACCCAAAAGAGCGTTTTGAGTTTAGCCAGGAGGAATTGCAAGATAAGCTTTTGTATATTAAAGAAGGAGCAGTGATTGATGCACTTTTGTTTGACGATGAGATTATCGGATTTAAGTTGCCGATAAAAGTTGATCTGGAAGTTGTTGAAGCTCCTCCAAACATAAAAGGCAACACAGCTCAAGGAGGAACAAAAACGGTTGTGGTTGAAACCGGCCTGAAAGTGACAACTCCTCTGTTTATAGAAGTGGGAGATATAATTCGTGTTAATACCGAAACTGGAGAATACACCGAGCGTGTGTAATAATATACGCATGTTTGGCTCTGAAAATGGACAAAATATAAACAGAAGACAATTCTTAAAACTTGCAGGGGCTACGGTAGCCTCAACCTCTCTCCCCTCTTTGGAGGCACACGCCGAGAATAAATATCTAAAAGAGATAATAGAACAGCTTCAGCCAAATAGAGAGGCAATTGTTGATTTGACCAACAAAATAGCAAGAGATAAATGGAACGATCAAACTTTAAGAAAAAGAATGCTTCAGCCTCTTGACGAGCTTGACGGACAGACAATACCTGAGTACGCAACAATCTACGGAATGGAGCCGTTTTTTGAAGCTACAAAAACAAAAAATAAAACCGTCTCTGAAATGAACATGCTCTATGTTACAGGAAGGCAGTTACCAGGAATTTTAATTCAAGAGAGTACTCTGAATCCAAATGCCAAAAGCGCCGATGGCGCAGTTGGCCTTGGGCAAATTACAGACATTGCCTATAAAGATACGATGCGCCACGCTCCGGTTGTTTCAACCTTTTTTGCAAAAGCAACAAACAGAGACCCACGTTTTTTTGTTAAACCGTCAATGGAGCTTGCCCGCACTCACCTACAACAGAATATGGCAAAATATATTGAAAAAGATGTAAATGCTCTGGCGGATAAATTTAATTTGGGTGAAGGTGTCAAAGGTTCTCTTTGGGGGCTTTTGGCAGTAAATTCCTACAATGCAGGGCCCACTCCCATAAGAGCGATAATAAGAGCATACACAAAGCGTGGCATATTTCCCAACAGCGACCCTACCGCAACCGAGATAATGGCAGATATGGCTAAGTTTGGCTATCAAAACAGGCAAAACATAGAGGGGGCACAGATTTATGGAGAAGATGCGGCAACTTATGTATTTTTGGTGCTTGGTTCAACAAAAGCTTCCGACAAAGCACGCTCGCTTTTGCGCGAGGTTTAACAAAAACCCTCGCTTGCGCGAGGGTTTTTGTTTGCCTATAACTTTATTACTCAGAGATAATATATGGAAGAAGTCCCATGTATCTTGCGCGCTTTATTGCGCGAGCAACATCACGTTGATGCTTGGCTGTAAGTTGAGTGAAGCGTCTTGGACGAATTCTTCCGTACGGATCTAAAAATCTCTTTAGGATTGCTACATCCTTGTAATCTATATATTTTATTCCGTGTTGTCTAAAAAAATCTGCCATAATTTATTTTTGTGGTGGTGGAACTAAGTTGCGCGCCGACCAACGCGCACACCACGGCTAAACTATAATAAATACGCGATTAAAATGCAAGCGCTTTGGTTGTTTAGTTTATTTAACTGTCCCCTGCCCTTCTACAAAGCCTTCTTCGGTTAAATTGGTTGTAAGATCGTCGGCTTCTGTGTTTATTGTGGTCTCGGTGAATGTATCGTATCCACTGAATTTTTGGTTCTCTATCAAAGTTGGGGTGGTGTTATATTGGCTTGCCGAAGGTGTAAATGAAATGTTAAATATCACCTCTCTTGGTGAGCTGTCACCATATCCAGTGTTTGGCTCCAAATCTCCCACATACCAAGTAACGGTTCTGTCTATTTGGTTGTATTTTACATTCTCAGAGGCCGGAGTGGACATGCCAAGCCATTTAACATACAAAGGCAAAGTCGCCACAACGGTTGCGTTTTGAATCTTGTTTGTTGTGTTTTTTATTTGCCATTTTATTGCATAGTGAGTCTCTTGGTGTATGCGTGGTGGAAGCGGACCATACGAGACAAACGGGTTGTTAAAGTACAAAGCTTGTGCGTCAAAATCAACGTCAGATTCTATTCTTATAGGTATTTCGGTTACCGATTTGAGAGATTCCCTCACACCTGTTTCAGAAATTCGCTGCGCGGCCGCGTTTAAATCTACATTGATTTTAGGCTCAGATTTACCTACCAGCTTTTCTTTCGGAAGTGGAGTTATCCTGAGGATAACTTTCCCCTCTTGCCCGGCTGACACCTCCGCAAATTCACCCGAGGTGGTTTTGTTCCAAACGGCTATGCTGTTTTTTGAATCATAAAATCCTTTCTCGGGTGAGATGTTGTACGGATCGGCGGCATTACCATAGACAGACGCCGCTATGGTAAGGTTGTAAATGCTCTCTTGCAAAATGTTTTTCCAGGTTATTTCAATCGGTAAAGTCTCTGAGGTTTTACCCACATAAAAGCTCTTTTCTTTTTGTTTTAGAGTTTCGTCTCCAACCTTGGGTTCAAACACCAAAAATGGACTGTTTACAACAACGGTCTTTTTTAATGTGGCGAGCACTGTGGCAACTTCGTTAGGAGTCTCTTCTTCTTTTTGTCCCCATTTTTCTCCCTCTCTTCTGAACCCGGCAACAAAACGGAAAGTTTTCTCATCAGCTTCTTGTCCGATAAGCTTTCCTCTAACGATTATTTTTTTCTCTTCTCCGGGTTTTAGATCTCCTATATACCAGAAATTATCATTTTTTATGGGGGCTTCCGAAAATTCAAGAGCCTCAAATCCGAAAGGATATTTTATCTCCAAAACCACGTCCGACATCGGCAATTTACTCTGAGGCAAAAGAGAAACTTCCAGCTCCAGAAACTGTCCTGAGACGGCCTCTTTTAACATGGAAACACTCAAAGACAGTGGACTTGAAGTAAACATTATCGGAAAATGTACTTCTTTTGTTTTTATGGCGCTTGAATTTTTAGCTCTATATTCAAGTTCAATTTTAATATCGGTTGCTGTGCCCTCTTTTCCAAAAACCGCCGCTCTTACGGTTCCGGTTTTGCGCGTGCCGGGCGGAAGTGAGCCGAGCTGTATTCTTTGGGTGTGCATGTAACTTGACGGGTTCTCTGGAATTCTAGTTCCGGGAGGATACTCAATGAGCAAATCCGCCTGCTCAAGTGTTATATTGTTTGTGTTTGCAACTTGAATATGTAGCTCCAAAATGTCACCCGAATCTATACTGCTTGGACCTTGTACATCCACCATGTTTTTTTCCGGGTCTGCATTGTAGCTTTCGTTTATAAACACAAAAACAGCAACCGCAACAGAAACAAAAACAAATATCAAAGATAAAACAAACAACCATAAACTACCCGGCTTTTTGACTTGCATTTGTTTGTCGACCGCTATACCTTCCGAGACTTCTTGCGCAAAGGCTTTGGTATCAAACTTTTCAGAAATTGGATTTTTGTTTTGTTGTGTTTGCCAAGTTTGTGAAATTTTTGGCTGTTTGGGAAGCAGTTTTCTGCGCGGACGCGCTTTGGGCTGATTTATTCGTGAATAAATCGCCCTTTTGAGTCTGCGTATTCGCCCCTCTGGTTTGTATCTCTCCTCCTCTTGCATTGCCTATATTGTATCATGAAGAGAGACTTGCGCATCTTTAAGGGATTTGATAAGTCTTTCCCTTATCTGCTCGTCTTTTATTTTTGACAAGTCCAAAGAATTAGCATGGCCTGATAATTCAAGCAACTTTAAAATATAGATATTTTTTTCTCTCTCTGAGAGCGGAAGTTTTTGTGCCAACTGTTCAAA
>WFWK01000014.1 GCA_015491135.1 Patescibacteria group bacterium
GTGAACGGATATGTAGTACACAACAAAGATCATGGTGGACCATAAATCTTGAAATAAAGCATATATATGTACAAGTAGACGGCTTATTACTATATTATAAGTTGCCTACGCTTTGTAACAGTAAGCGAAACATCCAGAAACTCCCATTTAACATAAATTTTTTTCTAATCTAATATGTGTTATTATATTTGAGTGCATTCAGTACATCTATTTAATAAATTAAAAATAATTATGAGGAAAAATATTTTGTTTTTATTAGTGTTTGCTTTCTTTGTGAGTTCGCAAGTTAGTTTAGCGGCCGACTTAAAGCAACTTGCAGAACAGCTTGTTAATTTGACCGTAAAGGAAGTGGAGTCTGTGCAGTCTGCAGGTGGCGGGCAGGCTGAGCCCACAAAAGCCATAAGAGAAGGGGGGCGAACAGTTGGTGCCGGACAAATTAGAGAGGAGGTTAACAAATTGCTTTATAAAACAAACATCTCAAAAGTTTTAGATACCTACAATGTAGCAGACAAAGAAAGGCTTGTGCGAGAAATAATTTCTGCAAGTAAAAATAAGGGTAAGTTTTGCAAAATTTTCTCTGAACTTTGCAAAGAGTTTGAAAATCCTACAAGTAACTTAAGAACAGATGGGCCTCCACCTTACAAATACCTGCCACCTGATGATCCACCTTGTTTGCACTTGTATGATGAAAACGGAAACAGAGAACCCGAACCAATAAATGAGCCTTGCACTGAAATGAATATTGCAGGAGGTGGTAGAGGGTCAGGTACAGTTGGAGTAGTAGGTACTGAAAACTCAGCAGTTTTAGGGCAAGCAAAAATTGGGCCGGGCAGAAATCCGCAAACTGGAAAAGAAATAATAAAAAGCAGTAATGATAAAGATGAAGAAGTATGTTCTAGAGCTGGCGATATAAAAAAACCTTGTAGTCCGCGCCAAGGATATGGCTTAATGAGATACAGTGAAAGTTTGAACAAGGACACCAAGGTAAAAGAAACTGGACAAAGTTTTCACAATAAAAATTTAAGCAAAGGTTCAAAACAGGAGCCCGGCGACTATGTAGATGAAAATGGCAAAAGGTTGTCTAAAAAGGCGCTTGATGCTTTTCAAGACGCGCATACGGAAGTTTCCGTAAAAGCCATAAGAGAGGCTATTGAAAGAGGAAATAAAAGCGAAACTGCAAAAAAAGTTTTGCAAGCTATTTTGGAAAACAAAATTCCTTGCGCAAACTGCGATGGTATAGAAAAATTGCCTGATGAAAAACTTGAGAAAATAGCCAAAACTCAAGATCTCCTTAAAAAAGAAGGCTGGAAGATAGAAGTGGAAAAAGACAGGGGCGATGTAAAGCTTAAACGAGTAGTCAAGAAAAAGCTGTTTTTCTTGTTTGACGTAGATGTTGAAGAAGAGGCGATTTATAAAGCAGAGCTTGGTGAAGTTGAGCCGCGAATAATCAAAAAGCCCTGGTGGTCAATTTTTGCCTGGTAGCAATTAACACTTTACTTTTGTAAAAATGTGTTATACTGGCGCATTATAAATTAACGGTAATTGTATGGATAAAGAAGTCGTAATTTATTCAACACCGAGCTGTCATTTTTGTCAGATGGCAAAGGCGTTTTTTGATGAAAACGGTGTAGAATATACCGATTACAACGTAGCCGAGGATCACGAAAAAGCCCGCGAGATGGTTGAAAGAAGCGGGCAGATGGGAGTTCCCGTTATATTTATCGGTGATGAGATGGTTATAGGTTTTGACGAACCGAGAATTCGTGAACTGCTCGGGCTGTAGTGTGGATACATTGATACAGACACTCAAAAACGCGCTCTGTTTTGAGCGCGTTTTTGTAATAAGAATTTATTTGTGCTCGGGGGCGGACTCGGTGTCAGCTCACTAAGCTCTCGCCACACCTTAAGAGGTGTGGCGGTCGCTAAGTGGCTCCTACCCGGGCTCGGCTGTCGTGCTCACACTCGCTTCGCTCGTCCTGCGCGCGACATGCCTCCGCCTTTCTCGTCCGCCGCAAAGCAAAGCAGTTTGCTTTGCTCCCCGAGCACCGCACTCCCTTTGCTTATTTGTGCTCGGGGGCGGACTCGAACCGCCGACACCTGGTTCTTCAGACCAGTGCTCTAACCAACTGAGCTACCCGAGCTCGGCGATAAGTATATCATCTCATCTGTTTTCTATCAATGGCAAAATCTTGTTTAACAAATTTGGGTCTATTGGTACAGGGTTGTTGTTTATTTGTTGCAGTTTTTCACCGGCGTTTTGCATTGTCTCCAGAGTATTTATTACATCACCTAAAACCGGCTGGATATAGTTAAAGTATGCCCATACTGGAAGACCCAGTATAGTTGCCCAAAATATCAGTTTGAAGAAAGCATGAATACGAGCACTTCTGCGCATTGAGCGCAAAATTTTATTGTTTTCTTTTGCAAGTTTGTAAATTTCTTCTATTTCATCTCTTGTATACATATTTTTATGTTAAAACTTTTTGCTAAGTTGTCCAGGTGGTAGTGTGTAAAAACTGCTTATTTAACACTTGCAATATTTTTGCAGATAAAGATGTCCGGCTCATCTTTAAGCACAACCCTTGACATAATAATTATATGTTGTACTCTAGGCAACAGGCTGAAAAAAACTTGTTCTTTAAAAGGAGGGTTAAATGAGAATCTTCACTCATCTGAATGTAGATTTGGATGCAGTGGCATCTGTCTGGGCTGTCAGGCAGTTTGTACCCGGAGCGCGCCATGCTACCGTTGAGTTTCGCCCTGCCAACTGGGATGGAAGTGGTATGGCAGAGGGCGACCTTGCCGTTGATATTCCGGCCGGTGGGCGTGGTATCAAGGGCAAGAGTGGAGATGGTGGCATCGTTCATTCTTGCTTTGCTACCATTGTAGAGCGCTATGCCTCGCCTGAAGATAAGGAAGCGCTTGCTCCGCTGGTGCGTTTTATTGACGCGCAGGATGCGCACGGTTCCGCGGTGAAGTTTTTCGTTCCTAAGTTGGACCGTGAAGCGTACGAGGCACTTGACAGGACTGGCCTTAACGCTGTTTTGCGGGCACTTCAGGCGAGCAATCCGCGTAATGATGCGGTTGTTCTCCAGAAGATGTCGGAGATTTTCTCTGGCATGCTCAAGGCTGGGCGTTCTCGTTTGCAGGCGCGTGCTGAGGCGGATAGTGCCGAGATTCTTCCAGGTGGCAAGGTGGCGATTGTGCGTGATGCGCGCAAGTTTGCCACTACCGCGATTCTTTTTGAGGAACGCGGTATTCGAGTAATTGTGTATGTGGATGGTTACAATATCGGACTTATTCGCCACAGTGATGAGAAGCTTAGGATGGACCATCCTAAGTTGCGTGCTGTGGTGGAAAATTACGGCGAGGCTGGTGAGTGGTTTGCTCACCCGGCCGGGTTTCTGTTTTGTCGCGGGTCGCGCAAGGCTCCGGCTGAGAGCCCGTCCAGAG
>WFWK01000015.1 GCA_015491135.1 Patescibacteria group bacterium
ACAACAGAGTCATCATTTATCAAGTATCTGTGCATAAAAAGAGGGGAGTTGCGAGTGACTATGCGAGAGTTGTATTTGTCGCTCTCTGCTGGAAAAGAAAGTGTATATTTGTTGGTGAAGTGTTCGTCTCCAAGCTCTATTGTCTCTCCCTGTATTTTAACTTCGGGATAGATTTCTTTTTCAAAAACTTCAATTTTTTGAGCAAATGTTTCAGGGTTAGTAATTAAATCTTTTACTTTTTCATACGGGACATAATCTTGCTCAGAGACAAGCCCTTCTTTTTCTGCCATTTTTCTGTTTATGTGTTTGAGTATTTCGCGAATCATATAAAGATTATATTACAAAAAAGAAACCCCGCAAAGGCGGGGTTAGGGTTTTAAAACCTCTTCTACTTTTCTTATCGCCGGCCACGTGCCGGCATCAATAAAACTTTTTCGAGGTATAGGAAGGGCAACAAGTCTGCTCTTTTTTACCAATTCAGCGGTTAAATCAGAAATACGAAGCTCGCCCTCCTTTTGTTTGAGCATCTCTTTTATGAGGGCAAAAATTGATTGTGGAAAAATCCAAGCACCTGTTTGAATAAACGGTTTTTCTGACAAGATTTCATTGGTGCGTTTCAAAAAGTTTACTTTGCCGGTTTTTTTGTCAAAGCCAACTTGTGCGTATTTGCTTATATCGTCCCAGTCTAAATCAAACGGCATAGCCCAGCAGTATGCGAGATTTGGATCTACCAAATCAGGCATCGGTGGGGTTTGCAGGTAAATTGAGTCACCAAGCATTAGTACAAATGACCCTTTTATCCACCTTTCCGCTACCATCATGCTTGCAGCCGGGCCATAGATTGCAATTCGTTGCGGATATACAAAACAGACATTAATATTCCAATTTTCTCCCATTCCAATTTCGGCCAGCAATGGGTCATTATGATGTCCAGTTAAAGTGATAAAAACGTTTTCAACACCCATCTGTGCCAAAGTTGAAAGCGGGTAGTGAACCATTGGTTTGTTGTGCACCGTGGCAAGGTGCTTGTTTATACTTTTGGCCAGAGCAGGCCGGAGCCTGGAGCCGTTGCCACCACAGAGAAGCAGAGCAGTTTTCACCGTAGTCATTTCTTTCTCCTTATCTGGGGCAGTTTTTCAATGCGCGCCTTAAGGCGTCTTGCAATTTTTCTTTTGCCAGTTTAATTTCTATAGGAAAAATAACAACTTTCTCTTCGTTTGGTTTTGTGGGGTAGTAATGTCCAAGTTTTTCAAAACTTCTTAGCGGATCGTCAGGTTGAGCCGGCACAATATGAAAATGCAAGTGTCTTCTACTTCTTGCCGAGGCTTCGCCTATTTGAGCGAAAAATTCAATGCCCGCACCCTTGTAAAGTTCCCTTAGAGCGCAGGTTGCAATTCTAATTAACTCTTCTTTATCTGCTAGCTCCTCTTTGGTTTCAAAGCCTAAGTCTTCAATGTGTCTTTTAGGAATAAGCAGTGTGTGTCCTTCAAATTTTGGAAAAGCGTTTATTATCCATCTGTAGTGTTTGTTTTCAACAGTAGTGCCGTCTGGGTAAAAAATGGCCTGCTTTTGCATTTGTTTTTCATCACAAAAAACGCAAGCTTCATTTGGTTTTTCTTTTGTATAATTGTCGCGAAAAGGGGAGTAGTGATACATGTTAGAAAATTTTTACACTTTTCTCATCGGCTTGAGCATACAAAAGCCCGGGTGTGTTGTATGCATGTGCAATATTTCCAAACCTGTCTATCATAATAAGTCCACCCAGGCCGTTTACCGATTTTTGCAAAAATTCTATCGCTTTTTCAGCTGCTTCTTTTGCACTTAACTCTTTTGTAAATTCTGCGGCAACTCTTGCCATTGTGGCTCTTATAAATTGTTCTCCGTAGCCGGTGCACGAGACTGCAGCCAGAGAGTTGTTGGCGTAGGTTCCTGCTCCTATGATTGATGAGTCGCCAACTCTTCCGAAGCGTTTGTTCACTATTCCACCGGTTGAGGTTGCACTCGCAAGATTGCCCTGGCTGTCCATTACAACCGCTCCAACCGTTCCAAGTTTTTTCTCGTCATTTTTTTGGCTTTTTAAATCCGAATGATCAAGAACAACTTTCCCGGCCTCTCGCGCTTCTTTTAGCTGCTTTAAACGAGATTCGGTTATAAAATACTCATCAGGCATAAATTCCAAATTATGTAATTTAGCAAACTCTTCCGCCCCTTTCCCAATCAAAAAGACAAATTCACTTTTCTCCATAACCGTTAGGGCCAACTTTACAGGGTTTTTTACTCCGGATACGCCAGCCACTGCTCCCGCTTGCAAGTTTTCTCCATTCATAATTGAGGCATCGCATTCAACACGTTCATCTGCGGTTAAAACCGAACCTCTTCCCGCATTAAAAAGCGGATCATCTTCCAGAAGAGACACACAATGTGTAACCACTTCAGTTGCCGATTTTCCTTGTTGTAGCAGTTTTTGTCCTTCTGTAACGATTTTTTCCAAAGACGGTTTGTATTCATCCGGAGATTTTATTGCGCCTGCGCCACCATGTATTATCAATTTAAACATAAACCTATAATAACAAAAAAAGCGCGCCGTGGAAACGGCGCGCCTGCTACTAAAGGGCAGATATAGCTTTAGATAGCTCTTGTCTGAGAGCTCGTTGCTCTTCTGTGGAGCCGATTAACATAACCCCGGCTTTGCCGGATGAAATCGGCCCCCAGTTGAAAATCACAACGCCGACTTTATTTTGGGGGTTGTACTCCAGCCCTCTTTTCCTCAGCTGTTTTATCAAATCTTTTGCCGAGGTGCCGGCGCTAAAGTTTACATAAGTTGCGCTCCAGTTCGGGACATTGAGTTTTCTCAGGTCGGCTATCCTTGTTGGATAGCTTGCTCCGTTCCAGCGTGGATTGCACTCCACGAAGTAAAACTCAATAGTTCCTTCACCGAGGCCGAAAGAGTTGGGAACCGCAGCTACATCAAGCCCAAAAATGCCACGCAACCCTTTACGGGCCATCGTTTTGGCAAGAGGGGCAAAAATGGTCGCCGCTGCCCAAAAGGGAGATTTGTCATCAACGGTTGAGTTACCAAAGTGAGCATGTCCTTTCATTATCTGTTCTGTTAACTCAACAAACTCGGCGGTGTCATCTCTACCGTAGAATTGTAAATTCAAAAATGTTGTATCTTCCGGCAGAGACTCTTGTACCTGAAACTTGGCTTGAGGGCCAAACAAGTCCCTTATATTTGCTATGGCCCTTTTAAATTCTTTTTGTGTTTTACACTGTTCAATTCCCACCCCCGAGTCTGACTCATCGGGTTTTACAACCACCGGAAGCGGAAGACAGCTTGAAGATTGTCCGCATTTTTTGCCACATAATCCGCAGTTGCTAAACAAGGTCTCAGGCGTAAGAGTTTCATGCTCCCTGGCCCATCTTATGGAGTTGTTTTTTGATACAAAAAACTCAACCGCTTTTAAGCGCTCTTCATCTTTTGTATACGGCAAAAGCTCTCTTGTGTGTAGAAACACAGAGATTTCATAAGCACCGGCAAAATCGGAGAGTACATCAGGAGTACTGCTCCAGACAACTTCACCACAGTGGCTAAGTTTGCACCTGCCGTAGTGCTCACAGATAGCCGAAAAATCTCCTTTTAAAGATGGGTCAAGAATAACAACATCATCGGCGCCACCTAAAGCAAGTGCTCTGCTTTCATACCCAAGCACTCCATCGATGGAGCCTAGCTTGTGATCTTTTGTAATATGTTTTAGAGAGTGGTAGTAGACAGTGCGCATCGCATTTCTCCCGTTTTTGAATTTTCAAGAAACAGCCAATCTTATGCTAGTTATTTTTTGTGATGGTGCAATCTTTTCAAACCAAGAAAATATGTTAAAAAAAGTACATGAATGGTAAAGAGAAAAACATCAAATGTTTGCTGATTCAAATCAGAGAAGATGAAGAAACACTCAGAGAGGAGTTTGACGAGTTTGTGCGTTTCAGTGGCATTCCCGCTGAAAACTGGAAGGTTATAAACCTATTTGAAACAGGCAGGTTTTCAAAAGAGGTACTGGAGGGAGTTGATGTTCTGTGGTACGGAGGTTCATCTCATGAAGACAAACTCAATAAATATCACAAAGAGGCGGTTTTTGATGCCGGAGAGATTTTGCGTTACGCTACAGACAAAAAACTACCCGTTTTCGCTTCTTGTTATGGTTTTGAGTTGGCAGTAGAAGCTTTTGGTGGGCATTTAACAGTTGATACGCGAAACACTCAAGAGTTAAATGTAGATATAAAACTGACACCGGAAGGGGAGAGAGATGTTCTTTTTGAAGGGTTTCCAAAAGAGTTTGAGGGAATATCTTGGCACAAGTACAGAGCAGACGAAAAAAGACTACCCAAGGGCATGTCAGTTTTGGCTTCTGCAGAGACTTGTCCTGTTGAAATTTTTAAAATGGAAAATTCAAAAACTTACGGATTTCAATTTCACCCCGAACTTGATGCACCTGATGTAAAAGCGCGTTTAACTCGTTACATTGACATATACCCTGAGCAAAAAGATGCACTGCAACAAATTTTAGATGCGTTGCATGACGCTCCCAAGGCAAATGAACTATTGAGACTTTTTGTTGAACGAATTGTACAGTAGACTTGTTGGGGTTGCTTTTTGTTGCACTTTTAGTAGCTTATAGACAGTGGCAACCTTGAAAAAAGGGGAGTGGTAACATGCCTAAAAAATATCCTCGTTCCATCTCCGGCAAGTTTTCCCGCAATGAAGGAATGTTAAAGTTAGGAGAGCTTTTGGCAGATCTTTGCTATCGTTCGCTTTATTGGATTTTGTTTTCGCTTGCAGAGCGCTTGAAAGAGGATTCAAAAAAAGATTTTGCTCGCAAGCGTGTTAAATTAGGTGGTCATCTTCAGCGCGCAAGTGGTTATATCGCAGCGGCGGCTCGTGAAATTAGTTTTGCATGGCAGATTTCAGAGCCTTATATGTACAAAGTTGAAGAGTTGCCCGAACATTTGCGTCCAGAAGGTAATCAAAATAGGTATTTTATTGTAACACTTGAAAACGAGGTACGGTATTTGATTTCGTTTCGTGCCGATTACCCGGAGCGCACATGGATAGATAAAGAAAAAATTCCCAACACTTTACATTTTTCATTTTCATGTACGCGTGATGGACTGTTTGGAGCCTTTGGTCGTATTGAGGAACGCGAAGGTGTTGCTATTTTGCATGCAAAAGAGGTAGAGCCGGACAAATTGCCCATGTGGGCAAAATATACATTGGAAGACGTATAATGATACGGCCACGCTTAAAGCGTGGCCGTTTTGCATTAAACAATAGATTTTAGCGCTTTTTGCAGTCTTGCCACACCTTCGCAAATAGCCGACTCATTGGTGTTGCTAAAGTTAAATCGCGCCGTGTTTTTCTCCGGATTACTTACATAAAACGGCACCCCCGGTACAAACGCCACACCCTCATCTACAGCTTGCTTAAGCAAGGATAAAACTTCAATTTCCTCAGGAAAACGTACCCACAAAAACATTCCGCCGTCCGGGTTGGTTATTTGCGCTGTTGGAAAAATTTCTTTCAATTTTGAATGCAGAATATCTTTACGTTTTCCGTACTCTTTTGCAATTTTTTCTATATGCGCTTGAGCATCAAAATCTTCATAAAATTTTGCCGCTATAAGCTGTGTAAATTGGCTTGAATGCAAATCTGCCGACTGCTTTGCCAGAGATAAAGCGTGGAATATTTCTTTGTTGGGCGCAACAATCCAGCCCAACCTTAGCCCGGGAGCCAAAATTTTTGAAAACGAACCTAACAAAACAGTATTTTCGTGAAAAGTTTTTAGAGGTTTTTGTCTTTTTCCGGAGAATCTTATTTCTCCGTACGGGTCATCTTCAACAATTAAGATGTTGTTTTTATTTGCCCATTTTGCAAACTCTTCTCTTTTTTCATTGCTCCAGGTGATACCGGTTGGATTTTGGAAATTTGGAATAATGTAGGCCAGTTTTGCTTTGGTTTTGTTAGGTAAAGTTTTCGGGCCATTACTTGAGAGCTCAATTTCGGTAAATTTTGGTTTATAAAACTGCAGAGCCTGGATAGCGGCAAGGTATGTTGGGCGCTCAACTAGCACTTCATCACCTTCGTTTACCAAAGTTTTTCCAATCAAATCAAGCGCCTGTTGCGAGCCGGTTGTGATGATTATAAGGTTAGGGTCGATGTCAAGGTTATCTTTAATCTTGTATGTTTTTGCAATGATTTCTTTCAAAGGAGTAAACCCGGTTGATTCTCCATATTGCAGTGCAACTTTGGCCGTTTTTGGGTTTGTTAGAATCTCTTGCGCCGCTTTTGCAAAACGCCCTGTTGGAAACAGGTTAGCTTCCGGAAGCCCTCCGGCAAAAGAGATAATGTCTTTTTGGGTGGCTAGCTTTAATATATCACGAACAAATGAGCTCTCTATTCCTTGTATACGTTTTGCAAATTCCATACAAGCAGTATAAGGGGTATCTCATTAAAATCAAAATATTCTGAATCAAAGTTGACATTTGTGGTACAAAAGGTATAAAATGTAGCCACATTAGAAATTAAAGTTAGGCTTATGTTTAAAGGAAAAATTTCAATTATTAAAAATATAAACGGAAAAAAACAACATATTGAACGTGAGTTCAACTCACAGGAAGAGTATGACAAGTTCTTAAAAGAGCATGCAGATGACCTGAATTTGGCTTTGCCCGATCCGCGATTAACTTTGTCTGAGTGTGGAGCACTAGGTGAGTTTATTGAC
>WFWK01000016.1 GCA_015491135.1 Patescibacteria group bacterium
GCAGGTTTCTTATTATGATGGGAGACGACATTTATTCAAGAGAGGACATAGAAGAAGTACTCAAGCATGAGAGGTCAATACTTGTTAAGAAAGTTCACTCCAAATTCAGCGGAGGAAAGGTTATCTTTGATGAAAACGGCAACTTCACCTCAATAGAAGAAGGAACGCACGAAAACGGAGGAGTTATAAACACGAACATGTTTGTGTTGACTCCGGAGTATTTCAACTATCCCATGGTTCCCATTAAGGATGGAGAGGAGTTCGGGCTTCCGCAAACAGTTGTAAAAATGGCAAAAGATTTTCCGATTAAAGTTGTTGAAGCTCAAAACTGGAAACAGATAAGCGATCTTGATGATGTAAAGGATTTTGAGCGTCAACTTAAAAAAGAGGGCAAGTGCAACTGCTAACTTTGGTATGCCAAATAAGTTTTGTCAAACATTGTCTTTTTAAGAGCATATGATATTATCATATGACAGTATCATATTATTTTAATTATTTGGCTTATGGTGACATTGTCTATACCGATAGATAGGGAATTGGAGGAATTTATTGAAACAATGATAAAAAGCAAAAAAGCGGAAACTAAAGCACAGGTTGTACGCTTGGCTCTTAAGTTATTGAAAGAAGAAGAAGCTCTTAGAGATTTGGCGGAAGCGCAAATTGATGTTGTAAAGGGCAGAGTTTATAAGGGAGACCTGAAAAAACTTGCTAAAGAGTTGTACTAACTTTTTGTATTTTATGACAGAGGTGGCGTATACAAAGAAGTTTATAAAAATGTTTTCAGCCCTTGACGAAGATTTGCAAGAAAGAGTGGTGGAAAAAATAGAATTGTTTAAAAACCCTAAAAATCACAAGAATTTATCTGTTCACAAATTGCACGGAAAACTTAAAAATTTTTATTCCTTTTCCGTTGATAGGAAGTATCGCATTGTTTTTCAGTATGGTGAAAATAAAAAAGATTCTATTTTGCTTGTTGTAGGTGATCACGATATGTACAAGTAAGATGGTTATTAAAAGAGTAACTTTGCGGTTATAAGAAATTGCAAGGTGTCTTATCCTGACAAACACTTTTCTTTTTTAAGTTTTTGTGTATACTAGTCAACCATGAAGTTTTCAATAAATGTACAACCGCGCGAGGCGGGACATAAAAACAATACATTGCGAAACGAAGGTAAGATACCGGCTGTTTTTTATGGTCCTCAAGAGGAGGCGACACCGATTGTTATCTCTGAGAGTGAATTTTTGAAAGTATTTAACAGAGCAGGAACATCTTCAATTATAAATTTGGAAGGAATTGGAGATACTAAAGAAGCTCTTGTTTATGATGTGCAGTATCATCCTGTAACCGACAGAGTTCTGCATGTTGATTTTTACATAATAGAACGCGGTAAAAAAGTTTCTGTTGAGGTTCCGCTTGAATTTGTCGGTGAAGCTCCGGCTGAGAAGAAAGGACTTATTGTGGTTAAGCAAATGCACGAGCTTGAAATTGAGGTTCGCCCAAGTCAAATACCACAATCACTTGAAGTTGACCTTTCAAAATTGGAAGATCAAGACAGTGTCATTGTTGTAGGCGATATACAGTTACCTGAATCCGCAGAGCCTTTGGTAGATAAAGAAGAGATAGTTGCATCTGTCGTTGCGCAACAGGAGGAGCCGGAAGAGGAGGAAGAACGTTCAGTTGAAGATGTTGAAATTGAACAAAAAGGAAAAGAGGAGTCGGAAGAAGCATCTGAAAATTAAATAAACGTGTTTCCAAACAATCCCGAAACCCTCCACAAAGGAGGGTTTTAAAATTAAATCACTATTAAGCAAGCGCTTTATAATTATTCTCTCAAAGTTGCTATGTCGGCCCTAAATTTGTTTGCCCTTCTTACAACTGATTCACCATATTTGAACCTATATTTCCACCAAGCGCCGCCGGCATAGTATTTTGAAGCGGCACACCTCTCTTGCAGAGTTTTTCTTGGAGCGATGTGGGCATATTTGTTTGCATAGTCGCGACAACCTTTTGAATAATACAGGTCTCTAAGATATACACCTGAGGCGATAAAAGCATCTTGATTTGAAAACGGTGAAAGAGACTCAGGAGATTTGCCAAGAATTTTTGCGGCGGCATTGCGGACCGCAAGCCAAGTTGTTGGCATAAACTGAGCCGGCCCCATAGCTCCTCCGTATGCGCCATCTGAAGGGATGGGACAGGAGACAGGGGTTTGTGCCGGATCTTTTCCTATGCCTTTCATTATCTTTAAAAATGCGCTTTGCTGACTTTTTGACATAACTTGGTATCCGTTTTTTGCGGTTCCGTGTGGGTTGGGTTGATTGTATTTGCACTGTCCTATATTGCCTCCGATTTTTCCTTTATATCCGGATTCTTGAAACAAAACCGCCAACAAAAAAGCGGCGTCTATTCTCAGCGCTTTTTCAAAAGGCTCTATCAAAGAAAGAGCATCACCGAAAGATATTTTCTCACCGGAGGCGACTTTAAAAATCCTATTTCTTATCTTTGCTTTTATTGCCTCTTTTTCAGCTATCAGTTTTTCATATTTTTCTTGCTCTTTTTTTGCTTTTGAAAGTAAGATACTTCTTTCCAGCTTTTTGCTGTTTACAAGAACAACTTCTTGTTCTTTTTGGGCTTTTAGCTCTTGCTCCCTTGCGGTGCGCTCGGCAAGCTCACTTTTTTGCTCTTCGGCTTCGTTTTTTAGTTTTACAAATTCGTCAAGGTTTTTGTTTAAATTCAATTCAATTGCCGAGTAATTATTTAGGTCATCAAAAAAATCAGAAATTTTTGGACGCATGAAAAACACTTCAATAAGCGAGTAATCATCAAATCTTGCTTTTGTTTGTAAAAGATCGGCTAGTGTTTTTTTGGCTTTAGTTATTTCTTCTTCCAATTGTTTTATTTTTTCTGCTTGCGTAGCGATACTGTTTTTAAGTCTATAAATTTGAATGTTGCGAGCCCTTATCTGAGCTTTGGTTTTGTTGATTTGCGCTTGCAAAATAGCAATATCTCTTGATATTGAAGCGGTTTCTTTCTTTTTTTCGTTGAGAATTTGTTTTCCTTGTTCAATTTCAAGTGAGCAAGCATCAAAAATTTCTTTCAATTCCTGGTCTGTGTAAGCGTCAAGATTCTCTATTTCTTTGCACTCTGCGGCTTCCGATAAATTTAAAAAAGAAAAAAATATCAAAAAAGCCAATATGAATATTGAAGCTCTTTTAAGCATGATATTTATTGTAATATGTTTTGCTGAGTTTAGAAGTTGCGCAAAGTTGTTTTTTGGGTATAATTGCGAATTATGAAAAAAGAAATACATCCGCAAAATTACCGTCAGGTTATTTTTGTTGACAACGCTTCCGGAGCGAAGTTTTTGCTGTATTCAACAATAGAAACTACAGAAACCGGAGTCTGGGAAGACGGAAAAGAATACCCGCTTTATACAGTTGAGGTTTCAAGCGCATCACACCCGGTATACACTGGAGAAAAACGCACCATAGACTCAGCCGGACGTGTTGAGAAGTTTAAAGCACGTATGGAGGCGGCTAAAAAAGCGCAAACAAAAAGCGCTTAACATGAGCGAAGATAACAAAACTTTTAATATTGATGAATACGCTGACAACAATCAGTGCGCTTTCTTGGTGCAACAGTACAAAGAACTGCAGAAAAAAGAGCAAGAAACCAAACAGCTTGCCCAATCTGACCCCGAGATGAAAGAGCTTGCGCTTGAGGATTTAAAAGCCATAGAAGAGGCCAAGCTTGGAATACAACATCAAATAGAAGAAATAATAAAATCTCAAAAAGAAGAAGAAAAATATCCCAACGAGATAGTGCTTGAAGTTCGCGCCGGAGCCGGTGGAGACGAGGCCGCTTTGTTTGCAAGGCAACTTGCAGAGATGTACCTTAAATACGCCGAGAAAAAAGGGTGGCAATTTAGAAAATTGGACAGTTCTGAGAATGATCTTGGCGGGTACAAAGAAGCGAGTTTTGAGATAAAGGGCGAGGGAGTGTATAAAACTTTAATGTTTGAAACCGGGGTACACAGGGTGCAAAGAGTGCCCGTTACCGAAAAACAAGGCAGAATTCATACAAGTACCGCAGCAATTGCCATTTTGCCGGTTTATAAAAAAACCACAATAGAGATAAAGCCGGAGGATCTGGAGATAGATTTTTCAAGATCAGGAGGAAAAGGCGGACAAAATGTCAATAAAGTTGAAACTGCAGTTAGGCTCACTCACAAACCCACAGGGTTGGTAGTTCGTTGTACCGCGGAACGCTCTCAACAGAAAAACAGAGAAAAAGCGCTGGCAATTTTAAAATCTCGCTTGCAACAGATGAAAGACGAACAAGAAGCGCAAAAAATTGCCGGAGAGAGAGCACAACAAGTTGGAACAATGGACAGAAGCGAAAAAATCCGAACATATAATTTCCCGCAAGACAGGATTACCGATCATCGCATTAAAAAAAGTTGGTCCGGAATTGAAAAAGTTTTGCAAGGAAATATTGACGAGATTATCTCTGAAGTTTCAGATGAACTTTTAAAGTTCTAACGGCTTATCTTGCATTTGATATTTTGAGTGATACCTTAAATGTAAGGTTATTAGAGTAAATTTTATCTATGGGTATGTTTAAATTTGCTTACAGCTACATAAAGGCTGTTTCTCAAAAAATAACAGGAGGTCTTTTTGTTACAGCTGTTGCAACCACAATTGTTTTGGTCGCTTTTGTTTATTTTGCTTTTCGCGACACTACCCTCTATAGACTTGATGCAATATCACTATGGCAAGAAGCTCAAAGTCCGGCAATAAAATTCTCAATTTATATGTCGGACAAAGATGAATGGACTGCAACCAATCCCTTAAACAAAGAAAAGATCACAGTTGGGGAATTGGCTCTTGATGGAGAAAATTTAAATCCGGACATAGCGAGTACAAAAACAAAAGCCCTAGCGGTTTGGGAGAATAAAAAAGGAAACGAAAAAGAAATCGCTTATTCATTCTGGAGAGTAGAGAATTTTAAAGACAAAAATACCGGCTGGAGCAAGCCTGAGTTGTTTGTTATACCCGGTGAGGATTCAAATCCTACAGCTCAGATGCGCTCAGAAAAAGATGCCATTGTTGTTTGGGTGCACAATAGATGGCAAATTTTCTACTCGCTGTGGGACGGTGAAAAATGGAGCAAACCGGAGATAATCAAAGTACCTTACTACAGAAGAACTGTTACTTCCTTGCAGTTGTCTGAGATGTTTGATAAAAGCTCTCCTTATACTTTAACTTTTTTCATAGACAATTCTCCGGCGATAGCTGTATTTGATGGAAAAAATTGGACAGTTGAAAAAGTTTCAGGTTATGGATCATTTTTGCAATATAAAGGTGCAAAAACAGACTCCTCAATCGTAAAGACCAAAAAAGAAATGCACAGTGTGTACTCTTGGGGTGGTAAACCTGTTAGATACTTGAAAATGGCGCTTAACACAAAACAAGATACAAAAAAAGACTACACAGGATACAAATTTGCAAGATTGAGTGCAAAAGACTCTTTACTGTATTTATTGGCGCAAAATACAGAAGGGCAACTTGATGATGTGCTGTTGCAAAAGGCGATAGCAACTTCCTCACA
>WFWK01000017.1 GCA_015491135.1 Patescibacteria group bacterium
CTCAGATACTATAAAAACCTGCTTACTTTCTCCTATTTGTGGGGCGGCCAGAGCCACTCCGTATTTCTCCCTTTCAAGCGCCCGTTGCATTTTATCTATAAGCGCTTTGAACTCTTCGGTTACAAGCTCGTCTGTAGAAAGTGGTTTGGCTTTCTTTTTTAACACATTATCTCCTTTTTGAACTATATCCGGCATAAAAAAATATTACATTTTTATTACAAAAAAGAAAGGGCTCGCCTACAGAAGACGAGCCCAAGTTTTCGGCAAGAGCAGGGAGGTGCCTCTTGCCTCCCCTCCGGGGAGAGTAGGAGAGGAAAGAAGGATGGACAAAAGTCCATTTTCAATCTAAGTTATTTGTGTGTGTTTGTCAAGGTTGCAAACATGTCAAAGCCACACTTCTCGCATTCTATCGGGTCGCCGACTTTGGCGATTGCAACTCTTGCGCATTGCTGGCAGACATACTCACAGACCCCTTTTGACTCTAACTCTGCTATTGTACAAGTCATGTTATGTCTTGCCAAAAACTCGTATCTTTTGAAGGTGGTCGGGAGTTGGAAAATGCGTGGTCTTTCAAGTAGTTTTTTGAAAAACGCAACTGTGCCTTGCACAAACTCTTCTTCGGAGAAGTCTTTAAACTCCAGCTTTATTTTTTTCCTGTCTGCGCAAAATTGCTTCCAGGGTCTTGCAAGTGACGACAAATCCGCATCGACAACAACTGCACAGAGACTGTCTCCAACAAAAGGTCTCCCGTAGTCTGTTGCAAGAATGGCTTGCGCAATGCGTTCAACATCAGAGACAGGCAGAAAATCTTGCAGTTCGGAGACGGCAAAATTTGCGCTTCTTTTTTCATTTAGCGCGCTCCCCGGTGTGTAAACAACATCATGATAGGCTATGGCAAGATAAGCAAGTGGCCATTTATCAGGCTCTACATGCTCAAATTCCAATTCGGCTCTTTTGAGCACAAACTCTATGTGCTCTAAAGTATGAAAAAACCTACTCGGATTTGAGTATTGGCCGGAGAGTCTGTTGTAAAGAGCGAAGACTGCATAATCGGGTACATCGTAGCTTGCAAGTGCCTCGCTTACTTTCTCATACACAAACGAGTTCATCATCTTACTCCTTTTGTTTGTGTTCTGTTTTTAGCTTAACTGCAGGTTTTTGTTTGTCAATTACTCTATAAAAACTTTAAACAAAGGCGGTAAGTGTTTTAAAATTTCTGCCAGTTCATCATCGGGCCAGTTTGATATTTTGATCATGGCCGAGAGTTCAAATTTGTTTTTGGATATGGGAATTAAGTCTTGGAAAATGCGAGGTTTGTATTTTTCTATAAACGGTAAAAGTTTTTGCATCTCCTTTATTGTTGTATTTTTACCACCTTGCGCTTTTATGGTTATGAAAGTTTTAAAAGGGGGGTATCCAAGTTTTTTCCTTATTTTTAATTCTTCATCCAAAAAAGCGTTTACTCTTCCAGTTTTTAAAAATTTGATTATATGATGATTTGGTGTGCGTGTTTGTATGTAGGTAACTTTTTTGGAAAGCTCTTTTAATTTCATGGCCAACCTGAAAGTTCTCACTTCAGCGTTAAAATGAGGTATCGCCAGAAAAGCGTCCAAAGACAAAATTATTCCAAAATCAACTTCAGATATTGAAGTGTTCAACAGTTTGGGTGTACCTATGATAATTCCGGATTTTTCTTGGTTAAATTTATTTATTTTGCGTTTTGTTTGCGCGGGGGTGTCGCTTTCATCCAGACTGACAAAATTCAAATTCAGTTTTTTCAATTCTTCTTGCGCCTTTTGAATACCAACTCCAAAACTTTGCAAGTGCCAACTTCCACAGTAAGAGCAGAGAGTTTTTGCGTCTTTTTGCAGCCCGCATCTATGACACAAAAACATGCGAGTTGAACTTTTGCCATGCAAAACCATCGGAGCGCTGCAATGCGGACAACGCATTAAATTTCCACAATCAAAGCATACGGTTTGAGGGAAAAGCCCACCTCTAGCCACCAAAATGGCGATTTTTGAGGTTTTTGATTTTTTGCTTAAAAGATTTTTTACTTCTTTTGAAAAAATTTGGTACTCTTCTTTTTGTTTGCGTGCCGTTTTTGCCTGCGCGCTTAAATCGCAAATCGTAATCTTTGCCCCGGTGCGAAATGTGTTTAATGAGTGCTCCATTTTTTCCGTCTCTTGTTTGTTTATGCTATTTTGAACAGAAAGGGGGAGTACTAAATCCGCCTCAAGAAGAGTTGCTTGATTTTGTTTTGCCAGGAAACGCATTGCAGAGCGAGCATCAACAAACGGTCTTGCCGGTGGAATGTATGAATTGTCATTTGATGCTTGCTCTATTATAAATGCACCAAAATCGTCTCTGGCGAGAGAAATGTATCCTCTGGTTACAATCGCAACTATCGGTGAGTTGTGTTTTAAGGCACTACTCCAGGTTTCAGCTTGTTTTTTTTCACTTAACTCCGAGTGAAGAATGAAAACGTGATTTTGTATTCCTTTTGAAACTTGTTCTGCCAAAATTTGAGCATAGCCGGAGTGAGGTGCAAGTATCATTACAGATTCTTTTTTGGCAAAAGTCTCTCTTATCAGAGTTTTGTAAGCGTTTATCCTTTCTTTATACTGTTGCTGTAGTGCCAGGGAAATGAAGTTTCCGGATTGACTCTCAAGTTTCTCAATTTCAATTTCGTTTTTTAAAACAAATGATGGTAAAAACAACGATGCCACTTCAGAGAGCGGAGACGCATACCACCTGGAAAGTTTTTTTAACACCTCTAAAAATGAAGGTTGAATTAAGAGTTTCTCTTTTTGCTCTTCCAGTGATTTTGTCTCAAAGGGGAGAGATTTTATCTCGGCTTTAAGATCAATTGCTAACTTGTTTTCAAGAACCAAAGCGGGAACTTTTTTGTTTCTAACTTTAACTTCTATAAACGAGCCCTCTTTGACCGGTTTTAATGAAAAGTAAGATAGAGTGTCTTTGTTTATTCCTTTGGCAACGGGTATAACCTCAACGATATACATTCGCTTATTTTAAGACAAATGCAAAAGTAACGCAAAAATTAGACTTGTTCCCATACAACAAAAGTGCACTTTAGGCAACCGAGCTCTAAGTAAAACTTAGGGCTTGATTTGGGAACAAGTCTATTACAAGTCGTTTAAAATCTTTATTTTCGCGCCGACTGAAGAGAGTCTCTCGGGAAGATTTTCGTACCCTCTTTCTATCGGATAGACATTGCGCAAAATTGATGTACCTTTTGCGGCGAGCATTGCGATAAGAATAATAACCGAAGGGCGCAGGGCAGGCGGGCAGACAAGCTGAGAGGCTTTAAGGGGAGTGGGGCCGGTAATAAATACTCTGTGAGGATCTGCAAGATTTATGTTAGCTCCAAGTCTGTTGAGTTCTGTAAAATATATGGCCCTGTTTTCCCATGTCCAATCATGAATTAAAGTGGTTCCCAAAGCTTGTGTTGCAATCGGTACAAAAAACGGCAAGTTGTCAATGTTTAATCCCGGGTACGGAAGGGGATGTATTTTGGTTGGACTTGCAATAAGTTTTGAGGGGTAAACCGTTATGTCAACAAGTTTTGTTCTTTTATTTTTTGAGAAGTAAGGTGTTGAGAGAGTATATTTCAGGTTCATGTATTTCAGTTTTAACAATTCCACCTCCAGAAATTCTATGGGGGCTCTTTTTATTGTGAGTTTGGAGCCGGTTGTAGCTGCAGCTGAAATAAAAAGCATTGCCTCTATCGGGTCTTCGCTGTTGTAGTGTTCAACATTTGTGTTTATTTCATCTTTTCCGTAAACTGTGAGAGTTGTTGTGCCGATTCCTTCTATTTTTACACCCAAATTCTCAAGAAAGAAACAAACGTCTTGCACTTCGTAGTTTGGTGGAGCGTATTTTATAACCGTTTTTCCGGGAATTAAAGCCGCGGTTATAAGCGCGTTTGTGGTTGCGGTGTCACTTGCTTCATACATTATTATTTCTGCAGGTTTATGTTTGCGAATTGTTACAAGGTAGCTGTCGGTTTTTGTTTCTATTTTAACACCCAAGGCGGAAAGAGCGTGTTTGTGTGCTGCTATTGTTCTCTCGCCCATGTTGCATCCGCCGGCATGCGGGATAAAAAATTTGTTTTTAAAGTGAGACAGAGCCCCGATTGTCATTATTACACTGCGCATTTTTGAGGCCGAGTTTTTGTTTATGTTGGAGAGTTTGAAGTTTTTTGGAGGTTTAATTTTTATCGTGTTTCTGTCCGTCCATTTTATGTCAACACCTATACTCTCATACACTTCCATCATCCTGAAAATCTCTTGAATACGAGGCATGTTGTGTAGAGTCGTTTCTCCTTTGTTTATTAAAGAGGCGGCGAGCAAATGCATAGCCCCGTTTTTGGAAGGGTTAACCGCTATTGAGCCTTTTAGTTTATGCCCTCCTTCTATCTGAAAATCAACACCTTCGTTTACACTTAGTATGTTGTGATTTAGTACCTCGCTTATTCTCGTTAACTGTGCGGTTGTAAGGTTTGATTCGCCGTTTTCAATCTTGGTTACCTCCGAGATTGATGAGCCGAGCAAAGAGGCGAATTCCTTTTTTGAAATTCCTTTGCGTTTGCGAAGCTCGGAAATCAAATAACCGATTTTTTTGTGCACTTGTTTCATTTTTAATTGTTTTAATTATGTTGCTATATTTTTACAAAAAAGCAAGAGAAAAGCCGCGCTTGCGCGCGGCTTGTGCTCAAGCAAGCACTCCGAGTTGCTGATAATTTTTTTTGTGCCCGTTAGGCCTGCATGAGCTAAAATCAACATCAAACGTTGAGCGTTTACCATTAGGAGTCTGAAAGTGAATGATGAGTGTTGGTCGCCCAGATGCGGGGCAAATCTCCCAGTATTCTTGGACCTGCTCCAGGTCACAACCAGTCTCTTGTGCAAATTTTCGTTTTTGTTTCGTCCTTTCTTTTCTTTGTTTTTTAGAAAGTTGGAACGGAGCTTTTTCCGGTTTGATTTTGCGACCACACAGAGACAGCGGATTAGCCAAAGGCATTTTTTCTCCCTCTTTTTGGTTGTACCCAAAAAACAATGTTATAAATTTTTTGCAAATAATCAAGAATGGTTTTCCACAATAGTTTTAAATTTTTCAGGATAATCGGTAAAAACACCCTCAACCCCGATTTCTTGCATTCTTTTATAATCCTTTTTTGTATTTACCGTCCAGACAAAAACAGACAAACCTTTTGCATTTATTTTTTTAACGAACTGTTCATTAATCCAAAACAGTTCGGATACAACACCCACTATCGGCAAATTATCCAGAAAATTAAAAGTTAGCGGATTGCAGGCGAAAATTGCCATTTTCTCAGCATCTGGAGCAAGTTTTTCGGCCTCAAGCAAAACTTCATGTATAAACGAGCTGATAATCACATCATTAACTTTTTTATCTTTGAGTGTTTTGAGAGCGGGAAGGAGAGCTTGTTTTTCTTTTATTTCTATGTTTAGTCGGATTTTATTTTTTATAATCTCAAGCGCTTCATTTAAAGTTAAAATATCAGGTTTTAATTTTTTTAATTCTAAAACAGAGAGTTCGCTGATAAAATAGTACTTGTTGTTTTTTAAAATAAAGTGATCGTGATGCAGTACAACTTCTCCGGTTTTACAAACTCTAGCATCTGTCTCTATCATATCCGCCCCAGCATAAATTGCTTTTTGGAATGCCAAAGCTGTGTTTTCAGGGTATGTTCCGGATGAGCCCCTGTGAGCTATTATTTTTAAATTATTCATTTTTGATGTGAAAAATAAAAAACAACTTGCTCACTCCGTTCGTTGCGGTGAGATTTTATCCTTTGCTCGAACCTTTTTTGAAAAGCAAGCAAAGAATTAAACAGCGGTGCGGGCAAAGCCCGCGCTATTTATCTCGCGCGCCCTTGCGGGA
>WFWK01000018.1 GCA_015491135.1 Patescibacteria group bacterium
ATACTTATCTTTCCATAATATAAATGATTGATACTGATTAGACCATGTTGGACCATCACTATTTAAAGTCCAACCTTCTGCTAAATTATTTCTTTCAAAAGTAAGCTTTATTTTATCTTCAACTACTATGGCCTTTGTTGCATAATTTCTAACGACATTGAACGCTTCATTTATTCTGTTTTCTTTTGGATTTATTTTTACAATTTCTTTTAATGCTTTATTTGTGTACAAACTTTCATCATCTGACAATTCAAACAAGTAGAGGAATTTATTTGCGTCATTTAAGCGATAAAATAGAACACTCAATTTTTCCATGTATTCATTGCGAGCATTTTTGTTTTGTTTAATTTTTTCTCCATGCTCGTTAACATAAGACTTTAAATCCTCAAACAGCTCTCTTAAACTCTTATGTTCTGGACAAGTTTTTCCGTCGCAAGTTACTCCTGATTCTTCCAACTCTTTTGATTCAACCGCTGTATGCCAAACTCTACCACTTCTAAGCGAGTTAAAGTAAATCTCAAATACTAAGAGCAAGTTATACAAAGCAGACTCGGCTGTCTCTTCTTGAGAAAACTTTTGAAACTCCTCCTCCGGCAAATTCCAAGCGCTTTCTTCTTCTGCCAATTTATACAAATCTTTGCCTGTAAGGTTTATTTTTGTACCATCTGCACTATCTAGATCTTTTATTTTAAATGCAAAAATTTGCTTTAACTCATTTAATGTTATTTCGTTTTCATTTAAAAATTTATTTGCAAAATCAAGAGCTTGTTTTTCTTCTTCTTTTAATTCATTGTCTTTTTTATCTTTCAACTCTTCTTTTACTCTCTTTGCCGCTTCGCGAAATACCCCCCAATTTCCAAAAGCAAAGTTGGAAATAAAAGACAGCTGATTTGTATCTAGCTTAAATTCTCCTAGCTCAGTTTCTGGGAAATTAAACTTTTTGTTTTCTTTATCAAGTAAATCTGTAAACATGTCTTTATCTAGCAAATCTACTGCATATTGCAAAAATGGTTTGCCGTTATAATCATCTGCCTCCCATAAAAATTTTTGCAACTCTTCAATTGTGTCAAACTCTAAAAATTCATCTTTGCTTTCGCTATTTTCCTCTTTGTTTTCTTTTCCTAAAATTTGCTTGTAAAGTTTTTTGAAAAAGTCTGGTTTTTTACCTGCCCTTTTCAATTCTTCATTTAAAAATTTGTTTACAATTCCAACGGATTTATTGTATATATCAACTTGAGACTGCGACAGAACATTTACAAAATTTTCAGGTTTGAATATATCTGAACTTACAGATAACTCATTGTTAAGCTGCTCATCCAATTTTTCTTTGTAATCCTTGTCTGCTATTTGACCCAAGTATTTTTGACAGTTTTGAGCAAAAAGCTCTGCATTATCATCAAGAATCCTTGTTGTGATTTGGTGAGCAAGACCTTTTACAATACCACTGCTTTCTGTGCTCGAATCATACCCGCCAGCATCATATATCTTTGCGCGAATTTCGTAGAATTTGCGAAGGTAAGTTTTCCATCTATGAAAAAAAGCGAATGGATTTAAAGCATCTGCGTCTTTTCCCCATGTTACATCCTTGAGATCCCATTCTTGTTTGTCTACATAATATTTGAAAATTGCAGCTTCTTTCAAATCCTCAACAGGAATTTCTTTAAAAGCTTCTACTAATTTGTCTGTTCCGGGGTCGCCACCACCAGTTAAAGAATTGAAATTAATTTTGACCTCCTTTTCTCCTACTTTAGCTTTTATTGCATTATCCTTGCTTTTTAAGACTTTACTTATCGAGTTAGCTAAGTCCTGTTTAAGTTTATTTATATTTTTCTCTATATTCGGTAATTCATCGCTATCTTTTGCTCTTTTGTTTTTATAGTCAACCAATGTATTTATTAGTGAAGCAAAACTTTCAGAAAGAGATTTTATGTCATTGTTATTACTTAAAACCCCATCTATATATTCGGAATGCAAAGCAGTAACAAGCTTTTTAAACAATGAAAAAACTTTTGCGCGTTTTTTATCTTTTTCTAAAATGACAGTGCCCGCTCTGTTTTTAGTTATAAAATATTCCACTCTGTCTTCCCTTGTAACTTCATCTGCGCTTTTGTATCCTTTTTCTTCAACAATTTCTTGTAGCTCTTCGTCTGTTAAAACTGGCACAAGAGAAAAGCGCAGTGTTTTTTGTAATGAGTACTTATTTGTAAAATCTTTAAATTGTGTGGTCATAAGCAAAGATTAATGGGATTGTAAACAGAAAACCTCCCGCAAGGCAAGTGTGACCACACACGACAAAAAGCGCCTTACGAGAGGTTTTCTATTGTCGTGTGTGGTCATTATTTATTTTATACCACAAAAATTAAAAAAATTACAATTCTAAAAGCTAACTCAAATCCATAGCTTTGTTTGCCAGAGCATCGGCTTCTTTGTTTTTCTCGCGCGGGATGTGCGTAAAAAAGACTTGTGGAAATTTAGCCAAAAGTTTTACTACTTCATTAAATTGTCGTCTTACATTTTCGTTTTTCACTTTCCAGTTGCCGGAGAGTTGTTCAACAACAAGTTTGCTATCTGCCAAAACCTCAATCGGCTCATTTTGTAGTCCGTGTTCAAGCAAATACTGCAGTGCAATTTTAACAGCTTCATACTCGGCAAAATTGTTTGTTTGCACTCCAAGCGGTTTATAAAGCTCTTTTATTTTTTTGCCATCTTTGTAAATGACCGCCCCTGCTCCGGCTTTCCCGGGATTTCCTCTTGACCCGCCATCGGTGTATATCTGCATATTTACTCATTACCTAAATTACCTTCAAGCTCAGTCGGATATATATCTGACTCTGCAGGAATGTCTAACTCTTTCTCATCCGTCCCCACAATAGCTACAATCAAAAGTAGCAACACAAGCAAGGCAACCAAAACGGCGTATAATCCGGCTACATATTTAACAGAGGTTTTCTCTGCAGGATTATAGTCTTGCTCTGTAACTTTAAGATACAAGTATGTCCAAGCAAGACTTGAAACAATCGCGCTTATAATCACACCAACCCCCAGTGCCAGAAAAC
>WFWK01000019.1 GCA_015491135.1 Patescibacteria group bacterium
AAGTGTTTTGGGTGTTGATGTTGGCACTTCTTCTATAAAAGTTGTTCAACTGAGGCAACACAGAGGTAAAGCGGTTCTTGAAACCTACGGCGAGATAGCACTGGGCCCTTATGTCGGTGATGAATTAGGCAAAGTTGTGAAGCTGCAGACTCATGATCTGGCGCAGGCTCTGCAGGATGTTATAAGAGAGTCAAATGTAACTGCCAAAACCGCAGGGGTGAGCATCCCATTTGCTTCCAGCTTGACTTCGGTTGTAGAGTTTCCAAAACTTCCTCCTGAGCAGTTGCAAAACATGATTCCTCTTGAGGCGAGAAAATACATTCCGGTTTCCATAAATGAAGTAACTCTTGATTGGTTGATTATTCCCGAGGATCCGCAAGAGGTCGAATGGAGAAGAGATGAAAACGGCAACAAACAAGCGAATAACAAAACTGAGGTTTTACTTGTAGCAATTCATAACAACATCCTTTCTCAATACCAAACTTTATATAAACAAGCCGGACTGGCCGTTAAGTTCTATGAGCTTGAGATTTTCAGTACAATGCGCTCATCGTTAGGCAGAGGTATTGCCCCTATTTTGGTTGTGGACATAGGAGCGTCGGGAACAAAAGTTTATATCGTGGAGCGTGGAATTGTCAGGTTATCACATTTGATAAATGTAGGATCTCAAGAGATTACAATGGGGATTATGCGTTCTTTAGGATTTAATTTTCAGCAAGCCGAGAGACGCAAGCGCGAAATCGGGGTAGCTGTCACGGTTGATTTACCGATGGATAATGAAGACATTCAAAAAATAAGAACATCAATTGACATGACATTGGGAAGAATATTTTCCGAAGTTAACAAGATTTTAATCTCGTTTGAAAAAAAATACGGAAAAGATGTTACCAGAGCGGTTCTATCTGGCGGGGGCGCAACAATGCCGGGCCTTAAAGAATATGTGGAAGAACGTTTACCTGTGAAAGTTGAACTTGCAAATCCTTTTGAAAAAGTGAGAGCACCCGAGTTTTTAAATGATGTACTGGAGAAAGTGGGGCCCGAGTTTGCTGTTGCTTTAGGTGTGGCTTTGCGCGCACTTCAAGAGTAGTAACTTCAGAGCAGAAACTCGGATATCAACAGTTTTAATTATTCACAGCATTTTTTTGAAAAAAATCTGTTAAGATTATTAGTATGGAACCAAAGCTGAAAACATCATTTATTCCCGATAAAATGCCACAGTCGTCTAAAAAAAATCCACTTTCAAGTGGAGTTAAGACGGAAAGCTTTGACATTCTTGTTATTGTTGCCATTGCGGTTTTTGTAGCCAGTGTAGCATTGGCAATCGGAGTGTTTTTGTATGATAATTTACAGTCCGCGCAACTGGAGGCGAAAAGAAAACAACTTGCGCAAGAGAAAAAACTCCTTAACCCATCTTCGGTGAAATTGCTTGCACGATTGGATAAAAGGTTAAAAGTGGCATCTGAAGTTTTGGCAAATCACACAGCTCCATCTGCCGTGTTTGATTTGTTGGAAGCTTTAACTTTAAAGTCGGTTTACTTTAAAGATTTTGAATACACCAACGATACCTTCGGCACCATCGCAATTAAAATGCGCGGAGTAGCAAAATCTGTAAATGGTGTTGCAAGACAAGCTGAAGTTTTTGGTCAAAACAGAGCGTTTATAAACCCAATTTTTTCAAATTTGAATATTTCGGATGACGGTGTAGAATTTGATGTGAAAACCAATATAGATAAAAACGTTGTCTCTTACTCTCAAGTTATTCAAAGTAAAGAAAATACGGAGATGGGCGGGTTTGACCAAGGGGTACCATCTCAACCAACGGATTTTTCAAGTCCACCTTCCGCACCAAATTATAACCAAGAAGCGCCAAGCCTATGACGAAAATGATAACCATATTAGTGTTGTTGGGATTGTCGGTTGGTGTATTTGTTAAATATACCAAGCCAACCTACAAACATGCCGAGCTTACAAAACAGAAAGTTGAAAAAATCAATGAAGCATTAGAAAAAGCAAGGAATATACGTAATATAAGAGATAAGCTCTCCAGACGCTTTAACGAATTTTCCGAGGAAAAAATTGAAAAATTAAGGAAAATGATTCCCGATCATGTTGATAACATAAAACTAATTCTTGATATGGACGGTATAGCTTCGCAATACGGTATGCGTTTGACTGATGTAAAAATAGATAACAAATCTTCCAACAGGGGTGCCACAACTGATAATGCTTTTGATACTACCGTCTCGGCTGGTAAAATAAGAACAAATTCCAATGAAGCCAAGAAATCCTTATCTATATCATTTAACGTTAAATCAACCTACGATGACTTTCTGTTGTTTTTAAATGATCTGGAATCAAGTCTTAGAATTGTTGATGTTGAAAAGATAACCATATCTGCAGAATCTGCATCACAAGGTTCAAGCATAAATCAATTTTCTCCTGATGAAGGAATGGATAATTTAACATTGGACGGGACACGAGTCGACAGTGGAGTACAAAAGACGGATGAACCACTTTATACTTTTACCCTCTCTCTTAGGACTTATTGGTTAAATAAAGAAACAGATTAGCCTATGAATAGTAAATTATTTATAATTTTGGCCGTAGGAGCATTAGTTGGAATATTTCTTATTTCCAATTTAAATAGTGGTTCCGGCACTGTCGGTATTGCAACCGAGACTGACTCTTTGGGTATTGATGATCAAGAAATGATCACTTTACTAAGAAAAATACAGAGAATAACCTTAGATGGTAGCGTTTTTTCAGATCCAGCATTTCTTAGCCTGAAAGATTTCAGCAGAGAGATAGTTGAAGAGCCTCAATCTCGCGATAATCCGTTTGCTCCTCCAAAACTTGAAGAGTCCGGAGGTTCGGTCATTATTACAGAATAATAAGGTTTGCAACAAAAGCATGATGATTCTTTTTTCAAACAATGATGATAAGCAGGGTGAACAGAAAATCCCGACTTTCAGCTTGCCCAAAGATTTTTCAATACCATTTGAGATTTTGGGGCACATTCCCGAGGATTCGGCAACCCACTATAAAATGGCACCGCTTGGTGTGGTTGATGGTATTTTGGAAGTTGGAATGGTAAATCCTGATGATCTGGAGGCAATAGATGCTTTAAATTTTTTATCTCGCAAGGCAGGTTTGCCGTATAAAATATACAGAATCTCAGAGGCTGATTTGCAAAAAATTCTTGCCATGTATCGTTCTTTGGGAGGTGAGGTCAGCCAAGCACTCTCAGAGCTTGAGTCTGAGATGACCGAAGATGAGAAAAATATTCAAGCGGCTATTGATGAGCAAGAACAAACCGGCACTTCATATATTCGCGAAGATGCCCCGGTTATTAAAATTGTTGCAACAATTTTGCGTTATGCCGTTGATGGACGCGCCTCTGATGTGCATATAGAGCCAATGGAAAAGAAAATAAAAGTCAGGTTCAGGGTTGATGGAATTTTACACACAAGTTTGATGCTTCCTAAAAAAACCCATCGCGCAATAGTAGCACGCGTAAAAGTTTTGGCTTCAATGCGTCTTGATGAGAGAAGAAAACCGCAAGACGGCAGATTCTCGGCAACCATCTCGGGCAGAAAAATTGATTTCCGTGTATCAACTTTTCCCACTTACTTTGGTGAGAAGATAGTAATGCGTATTTTAGATAGAGAAAAAGGATTTGTTCCAATGACTGAACTTGGTCTCTCTGAACGCAACCTACAGTTAATGAGGCAAGCAATAAATAAACCTCACGGTCTGATTTTAATATCCGGTCCTACAGGAAGCGGTAAGTCAACAACTCTTTACTCAATCTTGAGTGAATTGGACAGAGAAACCAAAAACATTCTGTCTCTTGAAGACCCGATTGAGTATCATGTTGAAGGAGTAAATCAATCGCAAGTGAGGCCTGAGATTGGCTACACTTTTGCAAACGGTTTGAGAACCACACTCCGTCAAGATCCGGATATAATAATGGTTGGTGAGATTAGAGATGGGGAGACGGCGCGACTTGCGGTTCAGGCTGCGCTTACCGGGCATTTGGTTTTGTCAACCATTCACACCAACTCGGCGATAGGAACTGTTCCAAGATTGGTAGATATGGGTGTTGACCCTTACCTCATAGCTCCAACTTTAGTTTTGTCTGTTGCTCAGCGTCTTGTTCGCAGATTGTGCCCGAATGCAGCTGTAAAAAGGCCGTTGTCTGAAGCTGAATATGTTATGATGGAAAGGGAGTTTGCGGATTTACCCCCACAGTTTAGACCGCAAATTCCTACGGAAGTTTATGAAGCACAACCGACACCGGATTGTCCTACGGGAATGCGTGGTAGGTTGGCGGTTTTTGAGCTTTTACCGACCGGCTCAGAATTTGAAAGAGCAATACTTGAAAATCCTTCTGAAGAGAACATAAAACATATTGCCAGATCGCACGGAATGCTCACAATGAAAGAAGATGCTATGTTAAAAGCTTTTTCAGGAGTTATACCATTTTCAGAAGTGGAAAAACTTGGTGGACAGTTACTTGCGGAAGTGGTTAAATTTGATAATGCCGAGACAGTTAATTTAGAAAATAATGTGCATCCATGAGTGTTCAAAATACAAATACTTATTCAATCTTGTTTGTAGATGATGATGAATTTATTGTTGATATGTACAGCATGAAATTTACCGAAGCCGGGCATGACTTTAAGGCTGTACGCAGTGCTAAGGAAGCTCTGGAGATTTTGCGAGCCGGAAATAAATTTGATGCTATTTTGACAGATTTGATTATGCCCGAGATGGACGGCTTTGACTTTTTGAAAACCATAAAAGAAGAGTCTCTGGCACCTGATGCAGTAATTGTTGTACTGTCAAACCAAGGTGAAAAAGAAGATATAGCGCGAGCGAAAGAATATGGGGCGGTAGGACACATTATCAAGGCAAATACCATTCCTTCGGAAGTTGTAAAAATTGTTGAGAATATAATCTCCAAGTATCACAAATAGACTCTTTTGTAAAAATTTGCTGTTCGTTTTTCATAAAAGCTTTAAATTGTCACTTTATCAACAATTGTAAATAACACATTTTGCAATAGCTGTTATAATTAAGACATGGATTACTCTAAGAAGCTAAAAAAGTATATAAACGTATTGGTTCACGAAGGGGGGTCTGATTTGCATATTTCAGCTGATTTTCATCCAACAATTCGTGTTGATGGGTCTCTTCTTCCTATGCAGAGTGAGCCGGTTTTAACAAAAAAAGACACGGCGGCTTTTGCGGAGCTTTTGATGGGCAAGCAAGCTTTTAAGAATTTTTTAACAGTCAAAGAAGCAGACTTTTCTTATCAGACAAAAGACGGAAACAGATTCAGGTGTAATGCTTTTTTCCAGAGGGGTGCCATTGGCGTGGTTATGAGATTTATTCCCAAAGAGATAAAAACTGTGGAAGAGTTGGGTTTGCCTCCTATTCTGGAGACATTTGCACGCAAACAACAGGGTTTTTTCCTAGTTGTTGGACCTGTTGGGCAAGGAAAGACAACCACCCTGGCAGCTTTAATTGAGCTTATAAATCAAGAAAGAGCAGAGCATATTGTTACAATTGAAGATCCGATTGAGTATGTTTTTGAGCCCAAGATGTCTTTAATAGACCAAAGAGAGGTTAGGCTTGATACCGCCAACTTTAGAGTTGCTCTACGGAGCGCCTTCAGGCAAGACATTGATGTTCTTTTGGTGGGGGAGATGCGTGGTCCTGAGACTATGGCTGCAGCAGTCTCAGCTGCAGAGACCGGGCATTTAGTTTTCTCAACCTTACATACAAATGATGCGGCACAAACCATAAACCGCATAATAGACTCTTTTCCTGCCAATCAGCAAGAACAAATAAGATTACAACTCGCATCAGCTTTGTTGGGAATTTTCTCTCAAAGACTGTTGCCAAGAATAGGTGGTGGCAGAGTACCTGCGTATGAGCTTTTGATAGCGAACAAGGCGGTTGCAAATTTAATTCGTGAAAAGAGAACACATGAGATAAATACCGTTATAGAAACCGGTGCAAAAGATGGAATGATAGACATGAACCATTCTTTGGCTGAGCTTGTAGCAAAGGGGGAAATTACACCAGAGACAGCAATGCAATATTCATTAAATCCGAAGCTATTAGATAAATTGTTGTAATATGTCTTTGTTTAAATACACAGCAGTTGACAAAGATGGAAAGAGTAAGTCAGGGGTGGTTGAAGCCGTATCAAAGGATGTTGCTATCTCAGCATTACAAAGAAGAGGGCTTATAGTCTCATCAATTTCAGATGCTGAACAAAGCGATTCCCTACTTGAGATACAACTTGATATTTTCAACAGAATCAAGCCTAAAGATATTGTTATTCTTTCTCAGCAAATCACCACTTTGTTTGAGGCTCAGGTTTCAGCTTTGAGAGTCTTTAGAATGCTGGCGGCCGAGACTGAAAACCCGGCTTTAAAGAAAATATTGTTTGAAATATCGACAGATATACAAAGCGGGTCAACTATTTCATCGGCCTTGGCAAAGCATCCGAAAGTTTTCTCTGATTTTTATGTAAACATGGTTAAAGCCGGAGAAGAAACCGGGCGCCTTGATGAGGCTTTCACTTTCCTGGCCGACTACATTGACAGAACCTATGAAGTATCCAGCAAGGCAAGGAACGCTTTGATATACCCAGCTTTTGTTATTGCAACTTTTATTGGGGTTATGGTCTTGATGCTTACATCGGTTATCCCTAAACTTACTCAAATTCTTGAAGATTCCGGTACTGAAGTGCCGGTTTATACAAAAATTGTAATGACATTGAGCGATTTTCTCTCTAAAAACATGATTTTCATTGGAACAGGTCTATTGGTGTCAGCTTATTTTGCATACAAATATGCAAGAACCCCAGAAGGAAGCAGATATGTTTCCGAGTTAAAAATGAAAATTCCGTATGTCGGAGGTTTGTACAGAAAACTTTACATGTCTCGTGTTGCAGACAGTTTGAGCACCACTTTATCAAGTGGGATTCAGCTTGTGCGCGGAGCGGAAATAGCAGCTTCTGTGGTTGGTGATCCTAATTATGCAAGGGTTCTCAAGAATGTTTCAAAAGATATCCAAACCGGAAAGAGTATGTCGGAGTCTTTGAGAGCATACAACATGTTTCCGGGTATTTTTGTTGCTATGGTAAAAGTTGGTGAAGAGTCCGGTAACTTGGCAGAAATATTGAAAACATTGGCCAAATTCTACAGAAGGGAAGTACAAAATGCTGTAGATACATTAGTATCGCTTATTGA
>WFWK01000020.1 GCA_015491135.1 Patescibacteria group bacterium
AATTTTTCTCCTACTTTGGCTTTTCTCACTCCTATTTTGTAGCCATCTTTGTTTTCCAGTTTACTTGCATCAAAAGCATGCATCGGTTGTCCCAACATAAACATAACGTAGTTGGTAGCATCAACTATGTTGTTAATGCTTTTCTGCCCCATTTTCTCAAGCTCGTTTTTCAGCCAATCTGGAGACTCTTTAACTTCAACCTCTTCAATTAATGCTGTTGCATAAACATTGCAATACTCTTTATCTTCTACAACTACGGAGAGCTTGTCGCTTTTTTGTGATAATATTTCACCTCTTTTTTTACACGCCTCAAGTAAGGGGTCTTTTTTAAGTGGTTTGTTTAAGATCGCGCCAAGCTCAAACGCCAACCCTCTCCAGCTTAAGCTGTCGGAGGATCTGTTAGGCAATACATCTACATCAAAAACCATATCTCCCAAAATCTGTTCAACCTCTTCCACCTCAAAAGCATGTAAATTGTATGCTTTTTCAATCTCGCTGTCTGAGAGTTTCTCGCCAATTAACTCTTGTAATATGTTTTTGCTCACCTGCATATTACTCTTTTACAAAAAATTGCGTTAAAAATCTAAAGTCGGAAGAATTAAACAGCCTGATATCATCAATTGAGTGCTTAAGCATTGCGAACCTTTCCACCCCAAGTCCAAAAGCAAAACCCGAGTAAACATTTGAATCTACTCCTGCAACCTCAAGCACATAAGGGTGAACCATTCCGGCCCCCATCACCTCTATCCACTTATCTTTAAGCTTTTCCGGGACATTATTGCCCTTTAGTTTTATATCAACCTCCACACCAGGCTCTACAAAAGGGAAAAAGCTTGATCTAAATCTTAAATCCAAATCTGTGTGAAAAAATCGTTTAAAGAACTCCTCAAGAGTCCATTTTAAATTTGCCATGGACACTCCTTTGTCAACGTAGAGCCCTTCCATTTGTCTAAACTGCGCCTCATGGGTGGCGTCTGTTGCCTCGTTTCTGTATGTCCTACCGACACTTATTATCTTTGCCGGAGCTTTGTGTTTCTGCAGATAATGGGCTTGAACGTTTGAAGTATGAGTTCTCAGTACTCTTCCGTCTTCGGTGTAGAAAGTGTCTTGCATATCACGCGCCGGATGATATTTGGGAACGTTTAATCTGTCAAAGTTATACTCAACAGACTCAACCTCAGGACCATCTGCCATGGAAAAACCCAAATCAGTCAAAATGTTTACCATCTCCCTTTCGGTTGAAACTATCGGGTGAATGTATTTTTTCATGTGGTTGAGTATAACAAAAAATACCAAATTTTAAACCAAGCAAAAGAAACTAGATTAAAATTATTTTAATCTCTTTAACTTTCCATCTTTAACGGTAAAAACAGCTTCGGTTTTGTCTGCTTTAAAATAATATTTTCCGTTTTCGTATTTTACAAAATCAACTTCCTTAACTCCTTCTTTTTCCAATTGCTCAAATATCTTAAGGATGACCTCTTGGTCGGCGTCATCTTTAAGCGCATTGTGGATTTTGGCCCACCTCTCTATGATTGATGAGAGTTTTTCATAGTCAACATATCCTTGATATACATCAGAGCCGACAACCAACGCAGGAAATTCTTTGATTTTGAACAATTTTAAAAGTGTGCGAACGGTTGGATCCGGTAATGTCTCATCAATCCAGTAAACCCTTACATACCTGTACCTATCTTTAATCTCATCCAGCACTATTGATTGCTCTTTGCATTCTTTGCAAGAGTTGGTGTAAAAATAAAGTACTGTTGCAATGTTGTATTTGCATTTTTTGGCCAACTCTTGCACAAGCAAGTAATCTTTCACTTGCAAAAGAACATACTTGCGCCTCAGGATTTCCAGGTTTTCATCATCTTCACTTAATTCGGATTCCAATAGTTTAATTCTTTTAGCCATTCTGTTTAACTCATCTGTTATACCCAACTCCTGAGCGCTTGCCGGTTTAACCGCCGAGCATGAGACTTGTTTTAAAAACGAAAGTCTTGTCTCAGTTGAAAGTATGTTTAAAGATATTTTCTCATGCAAGAGTCTTAGTTGTTGTATTTTTGAGTTTAAAATCTTCTCACTTATATAAAATGCCGACAAAAAAATGGTCGCTGTAATAAAAAATGTTATTATGTATTTGTCGTAATGTTTTTCCATAAACCTTGTATTTTATCTCCATTTTACATCTCTGGAGACGGCAACGGCATACAAAACTTTAAACACCCACACCGGCGTTAAAAACATATATGTTACAAAAAATCCAAACACTCTTGAAAAATATGTTTTCTCTTGTGCAATTCGCTGACCGTTTATTATAAACAAAATTACAAGCAAATAAACAAAAAGCATAATCAAAAGAAAGCTGTTTATATTTATCTCGGGCAATCCAAAATGAATACCTCCAAGAGCCTGCACTCCCAAAACTTTAAATTTCAAAAACAATCTGTAGAAATTGTCATACAACGAGAAAAACAAAATCACCGTAGAGATAGGAATTGAAAAATACGCCAAAAGAGTCATGGGAACGGTAAACACTCCAAAATGCGAGTATTTCCTGTTGAATATAAATTCCTTATAATCAACTAGATTTTTCAACAAACCATACCCCCATCTTACACGTTGCTTTACAAGAGCGCCTACTGTTGCCGGGGTTGTGGTGTAAGAGATAGCATCTAAAGACTGCCTTACCTTCATTTTATGTTTGTGCATTCTGAAAGTGTACTCCAAATCTTCAAGCAAGTGCGCTTTTTTAAACTTACCTATTTTTTTCATTACAGATGTTCGGTAGACGGAAAATGCTCCTGGAACTACAAGAGCTCCGGACATCTCACCTAAAATATATTTTGTAAAAACAAACATTTGATATTCAATAGATTGAATCTTTTGGATGAATGTTTTCGGATCCTTCACCAAAACCACCCCACCTAAGGCCGCAAGCTCTTTATCTTTTTCAAATTCAATTACCGCCTTTTTTAAGGAATCTTTTTTAAGTTTTGTATCTGCATCTATGGTTGCAAACAAATCAGTATCCACATGCTCCAGCGCAAGATTAACGGCCGTATGCTTTCCGCCGTTTTCTTTTCTAAGAGTTAAAAGAGAGAGGGCCGGGTTTCTTTTTTTATAGTTTTGAAGTTTTAGCCAAGTCTTGTCAGTTGACCCGTCATCTACAACTATAACTTTCAATTTTCTTTTTGGAAAATCGCTGGCAAATATTGAATTTAAAGTATCCTCTATTGTTTCTTGCTCGTTCCAGCAAGCAACTATGACAGAAAGTGAAAGGTTGGGTTTTGGAAGTTTTTTATTGCTTTTTTTGTTCGTTTTGCTAAAAGGGTCAAATTCAAAAGAAAAAATTAAAAAAATAACCTGCGTATAAAGCAGTGCAAACAAAAATACATATGTTAAAAACTCACCTAAACTCATAATAACAGTACATAAACTTGAGCCAGCAGTCGGACTCGAACCGACGACCTACCGCTTACAAGGCGGTTGCTCTACCAACTGAGCTATGCTGGCAACACCTCACACTTACAGCACAGATTTTACAACAAAAAGACAAAAAGGCAAATAATGTTTACGCTAAATATCAAATGTTGTGTGCTTAATTATTCCCGGCTTCCCTAAGAGATTTTTTATGGGCCTGAATTGTGTTTAAGAATTTGCTTTTTCTCTCTTTTGCTTCCGGTCTGTGTGATAGTTTAAGAGAAAGATTTTTTAACTTTCTCTCAAAAGAAGAGAATGTTTTTGCCACTTTAAAAAGCAAAACTCCCAGAAAATGAGAACAGCTTTTTTTCAATGTAAAGGATATATGCGGAGCTTGAGAGAAAATACTACCGGCAAAAACCATCAAAGATAACAATTTTTCATCAACCAAAGATACAAACTTCGCATAAAAGCGACATTTTCCTTGGGACCTGAAGTAAGCGCCCGCAACAGTCAAAACGGCAACAGCCCAAGAAAACCAAAAAACAAATAAAGCCATAAGCCTTTTTATTATATCGCAAATCGTTTGATTTCAACAAGCTCAACCCTTTCTCCAAACTTTTGTGTAGCTTCTTTTATTATCTCTTCCACTGTTTTGGAGTCATCTTTCAGAAACGGCTGTTGAAGCATAACTTTCTCTTTTAAGAAAGATTTCATTTTTCCTTCAACTATTTTTTCTCTTATGTCTTCCGGTTTGTCTTTTGCTTCTTCTTCAAAAACCTCCCTTGCTGATTTTATATCTTCTTCTGAAACATCTGCATCAGAGAGAAATTGAGGCGCCATCGCAGCTACATGCATGGCCAAATCATATGCAAGTTGTACAAACTCTTCATTTTTTGCGACAAAATCGGTCTCGCAAGCCAAAACCACAACACCGGCAACCGTTTTGTTGGAGTGAACATAAGCTTGAACAACGCCTGCCCCTAAATCTCTATCCGCCTTTTTCTCGGCAACCTGCGCGCTTATCTTGCGCAACATAACTTTGGCCTTCTCAACATCACCTCCGGCCTCTTCAAGAGCCTTCTTGCACTGCATAATTGAAACACCGGTTTCATCTCTTAATTTTTTTATCTCTTCTATTGATACCATAGTGGTTTGTTATCTAATAAATTTAACAGAAATTATTTTTCTTCTTTTTTATTTTGCGCTTCTGAAAAAGCGTTTACAAATTGATTTACAAAAAATTCAACTGATTTTACAGCAGAGTCATTTGCAACTACAGGATAGTTAACATTGGTTATATCACAGTCTGTGCTGGATAAAGCGACAATCGGAATATTCATTTGGTTTGCCTCTTTTGTTGCCGTGTGCTCATGGCAAGGGTCAATGATTACCAAAAGGGATGGTAATTCCTCCATTTTTACCAGTCCGCCAAACATCTCTTGAAGGCGAGCAATTTCTCTGTCAAACAAAACTCTTTCTTTTTTGGTGTATTTTTCAAAAACTCCTTTTTCTTTATCGTTTTGAAGTTGTAGCAGTCTTTCAACTCTTTTTCTTATTTCTGAAAAGTTTGTGAGAGTTCCTCCTATCCACCTTCCAGTTACATAAGGTTGCTCAAGCATTTCAGCCGCTTTCTTTACCAAGTTTCTCACTTCATGCTTACTTCCCACAAACAAAATGGGTTTTCCGGAAAGTCTTGCCTCGGCTATCGCTTTTTTCGCTGCGATAAGCTGTTTTTCCGTTTTTTCCAAATCTATAATATCCAACCCGTCTCTGTTTCCAAACAAAAACGGCTTAACAGACGGATGCCTGCGTGAACGCTTATATCCAAAATGCGCTCCCGCTTCAAACATTTGTTTAATCAAATTATCGCTCATAAATGATACGTTATTTGCTAATGCAAGCGACATATTGGCGCTTGTCGCGACACTATAGCACAAAACTTAAACTAAATCCACAAAAATCTCGTTGCCCCGTTCTTGTTTTTAACTATTTTATATATACAATATCCCAAAAAGGGCCGTTAGCTCAGCTGGTAGAGCGCGCCCATGGCATGGGCGAGGTCACCGGTTCAAGTCCGGTACGGTCCACAAATTCACGCTAAATTTACTTACAAAGTATTCTACTGCGCCGGAGCGGGAACCAGATTTCCCTTATAAGAAGCCGGTGGAGCGTTTTTTGAGAAAACTCCCGTGCAATACTGGAATCCATTTGTGGGGTCAACACCTGTAAAAGTTACGGAATCACCCGAGAACTTCAAAAGAACCACCGCCTGCGGTTGCTGACCTTGATCTGCTCCCGGAAAAATTGCGATGGTGCCGGTGTTGCTAACCACCGACCAAGAGTTTGCTCCCGTTTTTGAAAATTGATACTCGCTTCCGGTTTGCGATGCGGGAAGCAGTTTTACTCGCATATCCTCATCACTCTTTTCAAGAATTTGAAATGAGTCAAACCCGCAAGCAGGACCATACCAAAGATCTCTCTCTGCATTTCGCCCTATCTTAAGCCAACCTTCAAGTGAATTTTTATTTTGATCATCTTTTTTTCCATCTTCAGGAATTATAGGATCACCGTCTGTGCCTTTTTGCGTACCGTCATCTCCTCCTTTATCAATGCCGTCTTCATCAAAAGATATACACTCACAAGACGGTGGGAACATTTTCTTTCTCATTTGTTTGCTGGCCCCATTCCAAATCTCCCAATCACAAATTTGATTTTTACCTTTACATGCAACTCCGTTTTCACATTCCTCACCTAAAGCTGGGTTCAATTTCCCGTCACCGCAATACTCCTCTGAGATAAACGGCTTGACTTCTTCTTTGACTATCTTCTCTTTCTTTTTCACAACCACTTCCAGAGGCGCGATTTTGATTTCAGATACCGCTGTTTTGTAATTTTCATCAACCAAAGCTGGTTTGGACCATTTTTGCGTATCAACCGAGAAAACCGAATAGTACACACCGCCGTCTTTGCTTGCCCAAACCGAAATTGCTTGCTTGTCATCTGCAGAGTAAAGCGCGGTTACATCAAAATATTGTGAGGAAGTTGCTATCGCCTTTTGCAACAGCACATCATCAAGTTGCCCTTCTGTATTTTGCGCCAATAAATACAGTAAAGAGTCTTTTGCACTCAATCTTGCAAATTTGTATCCTGTGTAGTCTTTTTTTGTATCTTGTTTTGTGTTAA
>WFWK01000021.1 GCA_015491135.1 Patescibacteria group bacterium
AGACCGGACGGTTTAACCATAACGGGATAAGTGAGTTTTTTCTCTATATAGTCGGCAACAGACTCCGGATCAGATTCCAAAATATCATACACAACCGTAAACCTTGGCAACAATTTTCTGTCATAATCCTGCATTCTTTTTCTCATTTGAATTTTGTCGGTCGCCCAAATAAGTGACGTTTCGGTGGGCGACAAAACATAAGGGATATGCGGAATAATTTTTTTAAAATACCACATTTTGGCCTCACTGCGAGATAATATCGCTATGATTTTGTTTCTGAACGGTAAGATGGTTTTGGCAATAGACGAGTCGCTTGAGAAAGAGCAAGTAAAAACTTCATCAAAACTTTCTTTCGCTTTTTCCAAATTTTCTTTTTTCTGTTTTGTGCTTTGAATATTAAAAAACTTCAACTTGCGTCTTTTAGGTAGAGAATTTATCCACTCTCGCAAAGTGCTCGGAGCAGGCCCCACAAACAAAACAACCCCGTCTTTTGACAGGAGATCATCCATTATTTGACTCTTTTCAGATAAAGAGCCTTTCGGCTTTTTACTCATAGCTAAGTATTGAACAATAAAACAGGCAAAATGTAAAGACATTTTTTAAGAAAACCGGGTGTATAAATTTTTCTTGACTTTAAAACTACTTGCTGTAGTATACTGGCATGGATTTTGTAATGGGAATACTACCCTACATACAAATTACGCTCTCTGTTTTGCTTGTTATTTCAATTTTGTTGCAAAAAACGGGAGCCGGTTTGGGAGGCGCTTTCGGAAGCGACAATTTTTCAACATTTCATACTCGTCGCGGAGCTGAGAAAGCGCTGTTTAAAATTTCATTAACTTTGGCCGTATTGTTTGTAATATCATCTTTAATCTTGGCATTACAATAGAAGGCTCGCACAAATTAAAGAAATAAAATGCATAAAATAAAAAATTTACTGCATCGCAGTTTTTCGTTTGAACCGAAAATATTGCGAAACATTTCAAAGCAACTGAAAATTTCCGAGAAAATTCTTATTTCTTTGGCTCTTGTTTTTATTGTTGGAGCCCTGTTTTCAATGTATTTGAAATACTACAATACCGTTGCTGTTGAAGTACCGACAAGAGGTGGAGAATTTACCGAAGGAATCGTCGGAACACCAAGATTTATAAATCCGATTCTTTCCGTATCTGACTCTGACAGAGATATGACAGAACTTATTTTCGCCGGCCTGATGAGATCAAAAGCCGATGGCAATCTGACACCTGAGCTGGCGGAGAAATATGAAATAAGCAAAGATGGCAAAGAATACATATTTTACTTGAAAAAAGATGCTGTCTTTCATGATGGAAAACCGGTAACGGCAGACGATGTGATCTTCACGGTCAACTTGGCAAAAAACCCGGCGATAAAAAGCCACAAAAGAGCTGACTGGGAAGGTGTGGAAGTGGAAAAAATAAATGACAAAACCGTTAAATTTATTCTTAAAAAACCTTATACTCCGTTTCTGGAGAATACCACTATGGGAATTCTGCCAAAGCACCTGTGGGAAGATATAGAGACAGATTCAATACCTTTTGACAAACTCAACATTGAACCTGTTGGCGCAGGCCCGTTTAAGATTCGTAAAATAAAATACACAGATTCAAATGCACCTGAAGAGTACATACTACAACCATTTGCCAAATACCCCATATCCCGTCCCCTGTTGGATAAAATTACAATCAAAATTTACTCGGACAAAAAAGCTATGTTGGATGATTTCCAAAACAGAGTAATAGATGCCGTGGCCGGCATTTCGCCGTCCGAGCTAAAACAAATCAAAAGAGAAAACACAAAAATAATATCTGCAACTTATCCTCGTATTTTTGCAGTATTTTTTAATCCTCAAAACAATAAAGCTCTGGCAGATGAAAATCTGCGTAAAGCACTTGATGCGCTGGTTGATAAAGAAAAACTTGTTGAAGAAATATTTTTAGGTTATGCAAAACCTATTGTCTCACCTGTCCCAACTCATATAGTATCTCACAAAATTGAAAAACGAGATGCAACCGAATTTTTCAAAAAAGCCGGATATGAATTCAATAATGAAAGTGGAAAATGGGAGAAAGACGGGCAACCTGTTAATATAACACTTGTAACTGCAGACACAAAAGATCTACAAAAAGTTGCCGAGTATGTGGCGCAAGCTTGGACGGAAGCCGGAATTAATGTAAAGCTGGAATTTTACAAAGCAAACGAGCTAAACCAAAACGTAATAAGAACACGAGACTACGAGGCTTTGCTTTTCGGAGAGGTTGTGGGACGAACAGCAGACCTGTTTGCTTTTTGGCACTCGTCTCAAAGGGATGACCCAGGGTTGAACATAGCCCTTTACACAAACGCAAAAGTTGATAAACTTCTAGAAAAGGCGCGAGCTCAAAACAAAAAGGAACGTGCAGAAACTTACAAGCAAGTGCACGAAATTATAAAGAAAGAGGTTCCCGCCGTATTTTTGTACTCACCTGACTTTATCTATGTTATGGACAAAGATATAAAAATGCCTACACTGAAACTTGTCTCAACAGCCAGTGACAGATTTTCTGAAATTTATAAATGGTTTAAAAAAACAAATAAAGTATGGCCACTTTTTGCGGCCTCCAACTAAAATTACAAGCTAAATAAAAATGATGCAAAAACGAACAAACAGAAACAATACTTTACCTATACCTAAAAATCTTATAAGAAGAAGACCAAAGGTTAAAATCACTCCAACTCAAGAAGATGAAATTCCGGAGTTGGCGCCTGATACTGTGCGCGCGATTTTTCTCGGCGGTGTTGAGGAAGTGGGTCGCAATATGACCGCAGTGGAATTTAATGATGACATTTTTGTTATTGATTCCGGTTTTATGTTTGAAGATGAGGAAAGGCCAGGTGTGGACTTTTTTCTGCCAAATACCAAATATCTTGAAGACAGGAAAGAAAAAGTAAGGGCAATGATAATAACACACGCCCACCT
>WFWK01000022.1 GCA_015491135.1 Patescibacteria group bacterium
TCATGAACAATTTCAGTTATAAAAAAGGTTTTACACTCATTGAGCTTTTGGTTGTGATTGCTATCATAGGTCTTTTAGCTTCCGCTATTATGTCATCTCTCTCCGATGCACGCCAGAAGAGCAGGCACGCAAAAAGACTGCAGGATATGAATGCCGTTATGCAAGCACTTGAGATGTATGCTTCAGACCATAAAGGTTTGTATCCCGGTAATTGTAACAGCCCTCAACACCTCTCAAGCATCGAAAGTGATCTGGCATCTTATTTACCCAAACTCCCACATGATCCGATTTATACTGGCAACAACGACTACAGATACTGTGCCACAAATGGAAATAGCAAATATATGCTTATAATGAGACTTGAAAAACCATATAATTATAACGGAGCCAACAGGTGGTGGTGTAGAATGTCTACTTCACCAAATACAAACACCTGGAATGCTTATCCTTTCTGTTCAGAGTTGCAATAGTAGTTGGTCTTTTTCCTTAAACAAAACCACCTCGTCTGAGGTGGTTTTGTTTGAGTATAAAATTTGACTATAAAAATTGTTACCTACTGAATCGGTTGCTCTGCAAATGGATCTTCAACCGGAACTTCTGTAGGACCTCCCGAGAACATAAAATATGCTATCCCTAAAATTGCCAAAACAAGAACGACCAATAAAACTTTCTCGGCCCCTTTTTTATCTTTTGCAAGACCGGTTTTATATACTAGTCTGTATATAAAAGAGTCTTCTGTTGTTGATGGTTGATATCCGCCACCGTAGTCGTAGTTGTAGTTATTATTGAATTGTACTTCACCTGTCATATTATTTATTTAGCTTATAATATCTCTCTCTCTTTAGTATAAACTACAGGCTTTCAAAGAAAAGCTCTTTTGCAAACGCTACTGTGGATTTGCAGTTGAGCCCGAATTCACGATAAAGCTCCTCGGGCTTGCCGGAGTACCCAAACATGTCAGGCACTCCAACAAACCTCATGGGCTTGGGGTTGTTTGTGGAGAGCAATTGCGCTACAAGAGCTCCAAGCCCTCCTACTGTTTGATGCTCTTCCATAACAATAACACCCTTGACTTTCTCTGCATGTTTTAAAATTTCTTCAGAGTCTAGAGGTTTTAAGGTGTGTACATTTAAAACCGAAACTTCTATACCAAAATCTTTAAGCTCTAAAGCGGCTTTGAGCGCCTCGGCAAGAATCGGCCCTGCGCCAACTATTAAAATATCCGGACTCTCACTTTCCCAGAGCAAATATGGTTTCCCTAACTCAAACTGAGTGTCTTTTCTTGTAATAGCTGGTGTCTTTGCGCGCGCAAGACGAATGTATGAGGGTGATGCGGTTTTGGCAATTTCAACGGTTGCCTTCCGTGCCTCGTTTGCATCAACAGGCACAACCACTTCCATGTTCGGAACGGGTAAAAGCAAAGACAAATCCTCAAGCGCTTGATGTGTTCCACCATCTGGACCTACAGACACACCTGCATGCGACCCGGCTATTTTAACCGGCAAACTACTGTAGCAGATTGTGTTTCTTATCTGATCCCAGTTCCTACCCGGGGAGAACATTGCATAAGAGCTTATAAAAGGAACAAAACCTTCCGAGGCCATACCCGCTGCGACAGTGGCCATATTCTGTTCGGCTATTCCCATTTCAAAAAATCTGTCGGGATATTTTTCTTTAAAAAAGTGCATTCTTGTGCTTTCGGTCAAATCTGCACACAGCGCCAAAACTTTTTCATTTTCATCACCCGCTTTTACAAGTCCTTTGCCGAAACCGTCTCGCAAGGCTGAAAGCTCGGGGTTACCGTTTATAAAATTTTTATCTATGTATTTTGTGTAGCTCATATTATTGATTATGATCCAACTCTTCTATAGCTTCCGCCAACTGCTCTTTTGATGGCGGTCTGCCGTGCCAAAAGGGCTTTCTTTCAAACTCTTTCACTCCCTTTCCCGCAACCGTACGCGCTATTATAACCGAAGGTCTCTCAAGGGTAGCCTGCGCTTCTACTATGGCATTCTCCAGCGCAACAAAATCATGTCCGGATACTTCATCAACATGCCAATTAAAGCTTTCAAACTTATCTTTTAAAGGCTCAAGTGGCATCACCTCGTGTGTGTATCCGTCTATTTGGATATTGTTTCTGTCTACTATTGCTATTAAATTTCCCAGTTTTTCCCTGCCGGCAAGCATTATCCCTTCCCAAATTATTCCTTCGTTTAACTCTCCATCTCCCAAAAGACAGTAAAAAAACCTATCTGATGCCGGGCCGTTTTTAAGTCTGTTTGCAAGCGCCATTCCTATAGCTTGTCCCAAGCCGTTTCCAAGTGGACCTGAAGATGCTTCCACTCCGGCAAGAGCTCCTTTATGAGGGTGACCCTGAAGCGGAGAGTGTAGTTTTCTTAAGGTGTGAAGCAGCTCTTTTTCAAA
>WFWK01000023.1 GCA_015491135.1 Patescibacteria group bacterium
CATCAGTAAACGGTAAATCTATTCCATCATCTTCTTCTTCGTCATACAACTCCTCATTTTCATCCAAATCGTCAAAATCATTTCGCAACGTTGCAGCCAAAAGAGGATCCTCTTGCAAAGATTCATCAACAACCTCGTCTTCAATCAAGTCATCATCTGCGGTTTCTATAGAAAAACCATCTACACAAATACACGGATCTTCATGGCAAACTTCACATATTTTATCCTCCATATTATTTTTTAACTCCTAATGCCGGCATAGTAACATATTAAAAATCACTCTCAAGAAAGCTGTGGAAAACTAAAAATACTAACAAAACATGACTGTCTTATACAAAAGCCCCGAATGAAATAAATCGTCCGGGACTATATTTATACACTCATAGATGGAAATTTATTAATCAAGGAGGTTGTGATTCTGATGTGACACTCTTTGTTTTTCCAGATATTGCCATCTTTTCTATCCTTGCTCTGGTTTAGAGGAACAAAGTCCGTTTTGATTGTAGTTATCTGGCAGTAAATATCAAGTTTTGCGCACGCCACAAGCCTGTTTTCAAACAACACAAAGTATATTTTAGACAACCAACCCCTTTTATCAAAAGAGCTTGGTAAACAAAGCGTTTGCTTGGGAACAGGTCTACAGTACTTGTTGCTCTTTGGGGCAGTAAAACATGCTTCTGCCGGAATTTTTCTCTCTTTTAATATAAGCTCCACAACGACATTTTTCACCCTCTCGCCTAAAGACTTTCAAAAATTTTTGATAACCACCGGAGGCGCCTGAGGCGGTTTTATAATCTGAAAAGGAGGTTCCTTTGTGCTCTATTGCATTTGTAATGGTCTTTTTTATCGCTTTTAGCAGTTTTTGCGCATGTTTTTTATCTATGTTTGAAGTTTCAGTTTTCGGATGTATTCCGGAGATATATAAAACCTCATTGACATAAATATTTCCCAGTCCGGAAATTCTTTTTTGGTTAAGTAAAAAAGAGTAAATGCTGGTTTTGCTACGCTTTAGCAAATCTGTGAATTCTGCAAGTGTAAGTTTATCACTTAAAGCATCAATTCCTAAAGATAAGCGCAACTGCTTCAATTCCTTCTCCGAGATAATTTTGCAAGTTGCCCATTTTCTTCGGTCTGAGAGTACAAGTGCTCCTTTGTCAAAAATAATTTTGAATCGCTTATATTTATCGGTGTATTTTTTATCTTTGGAGAATATAAGCTGTCCTGTAACCCTTAAATGAAGAACAATATATTTTTTACCGGATAAGTGCAGAACCACATTTTTACCAACTCTTTCAACTTTACGTATTTCAGCTCTTAAATGAGTTTTGCCTCCATCCGGATTTTCAATCGTCAAAATCCTGGCTTTGCGCAAAACGGCATCAAGTTCGCCTACTATTGTTGCAACCTCCGGTAACTCGGGCATAAAAACATTATATAGCACTTTTGACAAACATGCAGTTGATCTTGAATTTCATTGGTGAAATGAAATATTTTCATATATAATGCGTATAATGTTTAGAGGCAAATTGGATTTGCTTTTATTTTCTTTTATAAGTTAAACAATTGATATGAAAAAGAAAAACGATTACAAACTATCAGCTTTTATTTTGATGATGATATTTGGTGTGGTTTTTGCCACACCCGCTTTTGGTATGGCTTCCTATTATGAATATGATGATGACGACTATTATGAATACAAATATGAGAAGTATGATGATGATCGTTATGAATATAGATACAAAAAGTACGATGATGATGACCGATACGAACATAAAAGAGATGACGACGACCGCTATGAAGACCAATACAAGAGATATGACGACGATGATAAATATGAATACAAATACAAAAAATATAATGACGACCATTATAAATATGGAGACGATGACCGGTACGAGTACGAGCATAAATACAAATATCAAAATGATGTAAATAAAGACCAAAACTCAACAACCTCAAAAGCGCAGATGAATTCGTCATTGAAATATTACGAAAAATTAAAAGAAGAAATTAGAAGACTAAATGAGTTGATAGCGAAACTGTTAAGCATGCTCTCTATTTAAACATATCCCCTTTGGGGATGTTTTTAATGCTTTTTCAGCCTGTATTGGTGGAATGTAGATTATGCAAGAGTATTTAAACAAAAGCGACGAAGAGCTGGCGGAACTTTTAAAAACAGATGACAATATTTTATCAGTACTTATAGATAGATACCAAGGGAAGCTTGATAGGTATATACTTAGAATATCTTCTTTCCCAAAAGAAGATAGAGAGGATATTTTACAGGAGGTGTTTTTGTCTGTTTATGAAAATATAAACTCTTTTGATAACTCTCTAAAATTCTCTTCTTGGATATACAGAATAGCGCATAATAAAGTAATTTCTTTGTGGAGAAAAAACAGAAATACAAATAGCAATATCTCTCTTGAAGATAATTTTATTTTAATTGAACAATCTTTAAAAGAAGAAAATATACTCAAGCAACTTGAGAAGGAAGAAAATGCAGAAATTGTAAACAAAGCGCTTGAATCTTTACCTGTAAAATATAAAGAGCCACTGGTGCTTTACTTTATTGAAAACAAAAGCTATGAAGAAATTTCTGACATTCTGCAGATGCCTGTCTCAAGCGTAGGCACAAGAATAAGAAGAGCCAAAGAAAAAATGAAACAACAAATAGAAGATTTAATAAAAGCTTATGAGTAATTTAAAAAATAAAGTTTTAGAAAAAATAAAAAAAGGTGAAGTTAAAAGAAAACCGGTACTCTACTTTATCGGCAAAAATTACTTTTTCTGGACTATGTTTTTTGTATCTATATTTGTGGGCTCGGCTTCTTTTGCGGTATTTATAAGATACTTTTTAATTGAGTCAGGGCCATGGTATGAGATTTTTGAAAAATATGGAGTAAAGTATCCAATGGAGTTTTTGCCATTTTTGTGGCTTTTTGTTCTTATCTTGTTTGTGCTTTCTGCTTGGTTGAACTTCAAACACACCAAAGGTGCATATAAGAAACATAATTACTTGATCGTTGTTACGTCTATTGCAGTGTCTATATTTTTAGGAGTCGTTATGTTTTTAAACGGCTTTGGAAGAGTTGCTGACAGCACATTACAAAAGTATGTTCCAATATATCGTCAGTACAAGGAGCAAAAAATACAAGAAAAAATAGAGATTTTGAAATCCTTAGGAATAGATCCGGATGAGTTTATAAAGCACAGAAAATTTAAAAGATGCACAGATGTAAAATGCAGGTGGGAAAAAATAAAAAATGAAATATTTTTTAAAGATTCGCGTAGTAATAAGTAGCAAACCCAAATTTAAAATTGGTTTGCAAAAAAATGTAATTTATAATTAAAAAATAAAAAGGCTTATGAAAATACAAAATACAAAAAACAAAAAAATAATACTTGCGTTAATGTCTGCGGCATTTATATTTGGCGCAACGGGATCAGCGCTTGCTTTTAGTTCGGACACTTTAGCTTACGGACATGGAGGATATGGCCAAGGTTGTCGTGGTGATGCAACTTGTCGCGCTGAAAGGCAAGCAAACCAAAACATGGAAAAATACAACCTTCCAAACCGGGAACGCGGTATGCAAAAACAAAGAACAGAGCAAAATACCGGTCAAAAATACGGTCAAATGAGAGGACAAATGGGAGGTGGTCAGCATGGAAATGAAGAGGCTAGGACAACAGAGATAAATAAAATAAAAAACTCGCCCCTTCTCCCAATCAGTGAAGAAGATAAAGACACATTAATTTATATGAGAGAAGAAGAGAAATTGGCAAGAGATGTGTATCTTATCTTATATGAAAAATGGGGTGCAAACATATTCAACAACATATCAAAATCAGAACAAAGACATATGGATATGGTGAAGGTTCTTTTGGACAAATATAACCTCACCGATCCGATAACAAATGATTCAATCGGTGTATTTACAGACGAAAACTTACAAAAACTTTACAATGACCTGGTAGCACAAGGAAGTGACTCTCTTGTAGATGCACTTAGAGTCGGGGCAACAATAGAAGATGTAGATATTTATGATCTTGAAAATGCAATGTCTGAAACTGAAAATGCAGATATAATTGAGGTGTATACAAAATTAAGAAATGGATCTGAAAATCATATGAGAGCATTCCATAGAGAACTGCAAGCAAATGGAGTTGGTTACGAGGCTCAATATATATCAAGTGACAGATTAGAAGAAATACTTGCCGGAGAAAATAAAAACAAAATGGCACATGACAACAAATTAAATATGACAAACCGTACAAATACACAAAATGGCTTTGCTAATTGGTTTGGAGGTATGCAAATGCAAGAGCAGCAGAGTTCAAGTATCTTTTCGCGCCTGTTCGGTTGGTTAAAATTCTGGACTTGGTAAGTAAGGTGAACGTCTCAACCCCCGTTGCCTTGGTAACGGGGGTTGATTTGTTATTTATTATTTAATTTCTTATTTTTTATTGGACTGTCCGGAAATACCCCGATGCTTTGCATTGAAATGAACGGACAGATTTGAAAGAGCGCCCGGTGGGGCGTACCTATCCAATATACCTTCTCCCGGTCCGCAGCAAGCTACGGGGTATAGTTTATTTTTCATTTCTAATTTATTTTGTGCCGGGCCTGCCCGGCCAGTAGATAAGCTAATACAAAAACGAAAAGAGAGACGAAAATACAATAGAAGAACGAACATTGTAAAACATTTGAAAAACGCAAACACCGTTGTGCATTGAAGTGCACAACGGTAGGTTATCTACTGTGCCGGGGGCGGGACTCGGCGTCAAGTTGCTAAGCTCACAAACCCTTTCTACGAAAGGGCTTGTTCGCTAAGCACTTCCTGCCCGGGCTCGCATTGTTTTCGCCTCGCTCCGCTTCGGCTCAAACATCGCTCCGCCCCAGCCCATTTTCAATGAGCTGGGTAAACTTTCTTGTACTAACAAAAGCGACCTGTCCTCACTGCGTATACGCGGTGGAGGTTTGCTTTGCCCACACCATACTACAACGTATAACTACCTTACATTCTCTGCGACGCTTTACCATTCACAACATCTTTATTACATATGCGAATTGGTGTGTATGGTGCGGGTGAACTCCCCGTCACACACTTCGCTTCGCTTGTGGTGC
>WFWK01000024.1 GCA_015491135.1 Patescibacteria group bacterium
AACCAGAGCTATAGAGTATGCAAGGTAAAAAGCGCGGCGAGACGCCGCGCTTTTTCTATAGTTCAGCAAAAAATGTACCATTTGACATTTCAGAGAAACCAAGAGATTTATAAATTTCTTGCACTCTCAACTCGGGAACAGACCCTGTTGATACAGCCTCACAGCCAATATCTCTTGCGACAACCGTCGCCTCCAAAATCAAAACCCGCTCAAAATTTTCTCTCCAATTACTCCAATTGATAAATGGACCGTGAATTACGCCCCTTCTGGTTCCTTGCTCAACCTCAAGAATTATATAACCGTGCTTTGAGCTTATTTCATAGCGCGTAAGTTTTGTTGCTGTCACCTGAAAGTCGGTTTTGTTTTTGTAAGCGACATTTCCAATCTTGTCACTCCTTTTTGCTTGCCAATACCTGATTTTTAATAACAGACAATACAATATCTGTCAATAACTAGAAAAAATGTTAGATATTTGACCTTACAAGTTTATCACTTTGATAATTGCCGAATAAACGCAATTTAAACGAATTTGTTGACTGTGGATAAATATTGTTTGAAATATTGCGATTTTAAGCCACATTTGTATACTAATTTTAGAAAGATTATTAATAGCTAACAAAAGCGTATGAACAAATCAGATTTGGCAGACGCTGTACGCGACGCAATAGGCAGTACAAAAGCCGATGCGGAGCGCGCAGTGGAAGCGGTTGTAGACGCAATAGTTAAAACCCTTGCAAAGGGTGGAAGCGTTTCAATCGCCGGTCTCGGTATTTTTGAGACCAAAAAACGCGCCGCTCGTACAGGGCGTAACCCACGCACCGGCGAGACAATTCAAATTCCCGCAATGCGTGTGCCGAAATTCCGCGCCGCAAAAGCACTGAAAGATGCCGTAAAATAAAAAATACGGCTTACCAAAAAAACGCCCAATCTGGGCGTTTTTTTGGTTTTTGTGCTAAACTGAACATGTATGAAAATAGTTTCGTGGAATGTAAACGGACTCAGAGCTGTCTTTAGAAAGGGTGAGTTTTTGCCAATGATTAAGAAACTGAAGCCGGATATTCTGTGTATACAAGAGACAAAAGCAAAACAACACCAGTCACCCGTTGATTTGCCTGAATATGACGAGTTTTGGAATTCTGCAGAAAAGCCCGGCTACAGCGGAGTTGCCATCTTTACAAAACCCAAGCCTAAAAAAGTTATATACGACTTGCCCGATGATCTTGTTAAAAAATATAACCTTAAAGACGAATTTGGAGACCCAAACAAAGAAGGCCGTGTGCTAACTGCTGAATTTGACAATTTTTTTGCGGTAAATGTGTACACTCCAAATTCAAAACCAAACTTAGAGAGGTTAAAACTACGTCACGACAGTTGGGACCCGGCCTTTTTGGAATTTATGGTTAAGTTGGAAAAAGAAAAACCGGTTATCGTCTGCGGGGACTTCAACGTAGCTCACACGGAAGATGATCTGGCGCGCCCGAAAGAAAACGACGGCTCAACCGGATTTACAAAAGAAGAAAGGGAAGGAATTGATAATATAATAAAAGCGGGATTTATAGACTCCTTTAGATTATTTCATAAAGGTAACGGGTATTATACATGGTGGAGTCATTGGGGACGCGCAAGAGAGAGAAACGTTGGCTGGCGAATAGATTATATATTTATAAGTCCAAAACTAAAGGACAAAATAAAAAAAGCCGAAATTCACCCTGACATTTTCGGCTCAGATCACTGCCCTGTCTCTTTAGAAATAGATCTATAATTTAACATCACACCTAAAACATATGCAACACAAAAACCCTACGTATGTGCAGGGTTTTTGTGTAAAAGTTTTGTGGAGACTTGTCGGTTGAACCAACGCCTTTTTGTTTTTGGTTCTTCCGAAAATCCCCAATTATTGCGCGAAACTTGGTGTAACAGTTTCGCATCGGAGAATTGGCTTGCTTTGGAGTAAGAGCTTAAAGGTGCTTTAAGGTGCTATAAAGGACAGGCTTTTAGTATTATAGGGTTTTTGAATATAAAGGACAAGTTATTCATGTGGATATTTTTACATGCCCAGATTAACTTACATGATACTTCTTTCGCAAAGCTTTAATTTCATTTTCTTCTTCCTGTTTTAGGCGTTTTTTACCAGCTCTGCCGAGTTCAGCCAGCTTATCATCGCTTAAAGATGCAAGCTCTTTTGTTCTTTTTTCAAGATAGTCAAAAGTGTTTTTGTCTGGATCATCAAGTACCTCCTCCAAAAGCGCATGCAGAATCCACCCTATACGGGGTGAAGGTTTTTCTTTTGTTATCTCCATTACTTGTTTACCGTCAATTTTAAGTTGAGAGACAGATATCGGGTCTCGCATCGCTTGCTCAACCATAGATTTGTATTTTCTGAAACGGAAAGGTTGCTCTTTTGGTCTCCCCGTTCCGATACGATCGCAAATTCTTAAATTCAGCAAATCCCAAATTAAATCTTCTCCCACGCGAGCTATCATCCTTCTAACTGCAGAGAGGGTGATTTTATCCGGGTCGGCAAAAAACATGTGCCAACGCACAAGCTTTACAACTTTTTCCGTCAGCTCCGAAGGCATTTTTAAATCTTCTTTCATGATTTTCTCGGTTAACCTTGCTCCAACAACTTCATGCCCAAAAAAAGTATATTCTTTTTTAATACCTTTCCTTCTTGTATGAGGTTTTGCAATGTCATGGAAAAGGGCGGCAAGACGCACATGAAGAGGATAGTTTTTATCAGCCGCATGTTGCAGCGCTCTCAGATTGTGTTCAAACACGTCAAATTTGTGCGCGCCACCTTGCATGCAACCTATACCCTTTTCAAGCTCTGGCACAATAAACTTCAAAAGCCCGAGTTTTTGAGCAACAGCCAAAGAAGAAAGAGGGTGCGGAGATGAAATTATCCTTAAAAACTCATCTCTTATTCTCTCTTTTGAAATCTCTTGCAGCAAATCGGCGTTCCGGGCAATGGCAGAAAGAGTCTCCCCCTCTATTGCAAAATTCAAAGTTGCAACAAACCTTACAGCACGCAACATACGCAAAGCATCTTCAGAGAATCTGTCATTTGGATCTCCAACCGTTCTTATAACACCTTTTTGCAAATCCTCTACACCCTCATACTCATCAATAAGCTCTCCCGTATTTAAATTATAGGCCAAAGCATTTATCGTAAAATCTCGGCGAGACAGATCATCAAACAAAGAGTCGCTAAATATAACCTGATCGGGTCTTCTTTTATCGGAATATTTTCCTTCTATTCTAAAAGGCGTCACTTCAACAACCGCCAAAGAAGGATCGTCGTTTTCCGTTTTTACACCAACGGTTCCAAAGTCATTTTCATAAAAAGTTTTATCTTCTGGAAAAACAGACTGAATTTGCTCCGGCTTGGCATCTGTGGTTATATCCCAGTCTTTCGGAGTTTTACCCAAAAGAAGATCACGCACACAACCACCAACCAAATAGGCCTCAAAACCGTTATCTGTTAGAGTTTGCGCGACTTGCAAAACCTCTTGCGGAATTGAATTTTTATCAATCTTATTCATTTTTGATAGTATAAGCCTCTAATTTAAATTGGCAAA
>WFWK01000025.1 GCA_015491135.1 Patescibacteria group bacterium
AAATCCGTACCTGCCAGAAATCTGTATTAAATACGCACTTTTATTATCTTTGATATGTTACATTTTTTACTTTTGATTTGATTTCGTGTTTTTTATTTAATAGTTAGTTTTATAAAGATAAATTTTTAAAGATTCTATCAAATAATTGCCTCTTTATATTACCATGTGTTTTTATTGATTTTTCACGTTTTCTGGCAGAATCTTCTAGAAGATAAGCTTCATAATACACTAGCTTCCAAGGGTGTTTTGATCTCGTAGATTTTACTTTAGCATCATTATGCTCTTTTATTCTTCTTTTCAAATCTGTTGTACTTCCTGTGTATGTGGAACCATCTTTCTTAGATTGCAAAATACAAACATAACTAAACATATCTTCAATTCTTTATGCCCAGGGCGGGACTCGACCACCACTGCGGACATTTTGTTCGCGCTTTGCGCTCCAAAATGTCTCGCAGTCGCGGTCCCGCCGGCGCGCTCCGCTCGCATACGCTCGCGGGCTTCGCGCGCGCCTCTCTTCGAGTCCCACCTCGGCAACAAACACCAAAAAACCCAAAGCATTCGCTTTGGGTTTTAGGTGTTTGTAGTGCCCAGGGCGGGACTCGAACCCGCACGCACAGAGTGCCACGGCCCTCAACCGTGTGTGTATACCAGTTCCACCACCTGGGCAAGTTGCTCTAGTATATAAAATTTATCCATCAAACTCAAATGAAAAACCCGGGCTCTCCCGGGTTTTTGTTTACTTCTCTTCAGATTCTTTTTCTTCTTGCTTTTCTTGTTTTTGTGTCTCCTCTTGTGTATTTTCGTTCTCTTCTTGAGATGAAGTCTCTTTCTCTGTTTGTTCGGGCTGGGTTTGTTCTTCGTTCTGAGTATCGCCTGCTTCCTGAGACTGTTTTTCAGCCTCTTCCTGGGCTTTTTGCTCTTCTTCTCTTTTTCTTGCTTCCTCTTCCGCTCTTTTTCTCTCTTCTTCAAGCTCAGCTGCTCCTTTTGTCGCTATTGATACGACAGTGGTCTTACGCAATATGCGACGCAACTCCTTTGCCACTTTCTCACGTATAAAGTAAAGTTTGCTTTTCCTTACGCGAGCACGTTTTGTTATCTCTATTTTATCTATTGATGGTGAATAAAGTGGAAAAATCTTCTCCACTCCCACCCCACTTGCCACTTTTCTTACGGTAAAAGTAGCTCCGGGCTCAGTTCCGTGTTTTGTAGCTATTACCAAACCTTCAAACGGCTGTAGGCGTGTTTTACCTTTCTCTTCTATTTTAATCCACACACGAACTGTATCCCCGGCTTTAATGCCAAGCTTGGCTCGCTCTTTCATATCTACCGGACTTATTTGTATACTCATAGTGGCAACACTTTAGCATAAGATTTAAAAAATGCAAAACACTTTTTATCTCTGACAAACATTTACAATATTACAAGGTTCGACCTTGTAAAGGTTCATTGTGTCTAAAATTTTTAAGCGCATTTTGAAAATCGGAAGGTAGCCGGCTTTCAAAATACACTTCCTTGCCTGCCAAATCGGTAAACTTCAAAGAAAATGCGTGCAGAGCTAAACGTTTAAAACCAAAAACACATTCTCTTTTGGGAGCGTACAATCTGTCACACACAATAGGATGATGTATTGCTTTTAAGTGTACTCTCAGTTGATGTGTTCTTCCGGTCTTGGGGTATAAATTAACAAAAGCAAACCCATCTGCCCCTTTGCCGATTTGTTCAATTACTCTAACCGAAGTCTGTGCATTTCTTTTTTTACCGCGCGCTCCCGGTTGCGCCGAAAATCGCCTGAAGTCTTTTGGGCTTCTGCCTATCGGTTTGTCAATTTGAAAAAAATCATCTTTAAAGGTGCCGTATACAAAAGCTTTGTATGTTTTCTTGACTTGCCTGTTTTGAAACTGCTTCTTCAAATGAAAAAACATCTCAGATGTTTTGGCAACAACCAAGATTCCGCTTGTCTCTTTATCAAGTCTGTGTACAATACCGGGGCGCTCTATTTTTTCCCCTTCCGGAGTTACCCATGGTTCTCCAACTTCTTTTAACTGAGGAAAGTTATCGGTTATCCAATGGGCAAGGGTATATTCCTGAATTTTTCCGTCCGGATGAACTGACAAACCGGAGGGTTTGTTCAAAATTAAAAAATCCTTTTCTTCTTTAATTATCTCAACGCCCGCGTCTTCTTTGTCTGGTTTCATATTGTTTTAAAATATCGTCAAAATCTTGCTCTGTAAAGTCGGGCCAATATTTGTCCAAAAAGAAAAGCTCGCTGTAAGCGATATTCCAGAGCAAAAAATTTGACAACCTTTTCTCTCCTCCGGTTCTTATCACAATATCTGGATCCGGCATCTCAGCTGTCCAGAGAAATTTTTTAAAATCCTCTTCGGTCTTAACATGTGCCCCCGATGAGCAAACATTTTCAACCGCTTCTAAAATTTCTGCTCTACCACCGTATGAAAGAGCTATCCAAAATGTCATTTTTGTGTTGTTTTTTGTTTTCTCTTCCGCCTCTTGTATCAGTTTTTGTATCTCAGGTGAAAAACGGTCTCTTTGTCCTATTACTCTTATTTTTATATTTTCTCCAGAGAGTCTGTTCACATATTTTTTAAAGAAAAATTTAAATAAATCCATCAAGTAAGTTACCTCTTCCTCACTTCTGTTCCAGTTCTCGGTTGAAAAAGCATAAACTACCAAATGTGGCACCTTATCACTTACATGCAAAACTATGGGAAACAGCGCATCATGCAATCCTTTTTTGTGTCCTTCAAATGTACTCAATCCTTTTTCTCTCGCCCAACGTCTATTTCCATCTAAAATTATTCCAACACAATTGATCATGCTGACAATGATAACAGATTTAAAACTCTTGACAAAGAAAAATAGATTACTAATATAAATTCAGTTCCTTCAACGGGGCTCCCCATTGGGCACTCCTTGCTCCCCTCCCCCTACCTTGCAAATAGGAGTGGTTGCGAAAATGCAACAGCCCCGACCAAGAATTTGCTCCCCCTCGGACTCAGGCTCAGCCTCCCGAGGGGGTTATTTGTTGACAGGAGTTTTGCTTTTGATATATTTAATGTACGGGCGATTAGCTCAGTTGGCTAGAGCGTCCGCCTTACAAGCGGAAGGTCGTTGGTTCGAGCCCAACATCGCCCACACCGCGCACGCGCAGTGCAGATTTACCCGCACCATACTACGGTGCACGATTACCTGCTTCCTTTACGGCATCATTCACAGAGTTTTACTTTATTTATTATGTATGCGAATTGGAATGTATGGTGCTGGCAGGCCCACACCATACATACCTTTAGTAGGATTTTATCTGTTGCAATCTATTACTAGATTTAACAACAGTATCAGCAAAAAGTATATTGAAGTTGTTAGTATGGTGCGGGCAGGCCCACACCAACACGTATAATGTAGGTAAGCTCGCACTAGCACGTATAATGTGGACACCTTACGTTATGTAAAATGATGCGGGTTTGTCTTTAATGCAAAGTTAAACGCCTTTTCGCTTTCGCGAAAAGGCGTTTTAATTACAATTTTGTAAACACAACAGAGGCGTTTGCGCCACCGAAGCCAAACGAATTTGACATAACGGTACGCAATTTAGCTTCCCGACTTTCAGATACGATCCGTTTTTGGACCATCTCCGGCAAATCAGGATCCGGATTCAAATTTGCGGTTCCGACCACAAAACCATGGTGCAACATAAGCAAGGTATAGATTGCCTCACAGGCTCCCGCTGCGCCAAGGGCATGGCCAGTGAGAGATTTTGTTGAAGAGATAAGTGGTACCTCAAAACCGAAAGTGCGAGCTACCGCCTCGGCCTCTTTTATGTCACCTTTCGGTGTACTGGTGCCGTGCGCATTGAGATAGTTGACCTCAAGCGGTTCACCACGGACAGGTATACCACCCAAAGTGGTAAGAGCCTGAACCATTGTGTGTATTGCTCCTTTACCAGAGGGCTCCACCATAGAGTACCCATCGGAAGTTGCTCCATAACCTACAACTTCCGCATAGATGCGCGCCCCGCGCTTGAGCGCATGTTCATACTCTTCAAGCACAAGGAATCCGGCGCCCTCGCCTTCCACAAACCCATCACGCCCAACTGAAAATGGACGCGATGCGCGCTCAGGCTTATCATTAAAAGAGGTGGAAAGCGCCCTCATCGCATCAAACCCCATCGCTTTGCTGATGTGCGCATCTTCTGCCCCACCGGCAAATGCGATATTCGCCCGTCCGGTAGCAATCATAACCGCCGCTTCACCTATTGCATGTGCAGAAGAGGCACAAGCCGATGAGATAGCAAAAGAGATGCCATGCAAACGATAATCTACCGCAATCAAAGCTGAGAGGCCTGAGTTCATTGTAGGAACAACGGCAAAGGGTCCTATCCTCTTGGGTCCTCCTTGCTTATTTAGAATATCCCACGCACGGCATTGGTCTTGTGTTGAAGGCCCGCCTTGAGCGGCAATAAGAGCAATATCGGGTCGTTCTGCAATCTGCTCACGATCCAGCTTAGCATCACAAACGGCTCTGTCAAAAGCCGCAAGCCCCAAAAGAAGCTGTTTGCCAATCCCGGCAAAACGCAGACGCCTTCTGCCAACTTCATAACGCAAAGGTTTCTCATCAACGGGAGCCCATATTTGGCTTTTAAAGCCTGCGCGAGCATAGTCTTCCGAGAAAACAACTCCGCTTTTCTGGGCGCGCAAGCTGGCAACAACCTCTTCCAGAGAGTTACCTAAAGGCGTAACCGCACCCATTCCGGTAACAACAACTCGCCTCATGTTAATAGTGTTCATCTTGCACCTCCTTTGGTTGAGTTTTAATGTTCCTTGTTTGAGTATAAATATTTTTATATTATCTGCAAACTATCCCCTTAAAATGGCAAAAATAATATAGAAGATGTATAACGCAACAAAAATGATTCCTTGGCTTCTCTCAAGGGTATGTTTTTTGCCGACAAACATTATTATAAACAGAATTGTTGATATCGCAGTTAAAGTAAAAGTATCAACTATATTATCATTGCTAAATTTTATCGGATGAATAAGGGCTGTAACAGATAAAATAAGAAAAATGTTAAAGATGTTGGAACCTACAATACCGCCTACAACCAAATCAACCAAACCTTTTCTTACCGCAGAAACAGCTGTTACTATCTCCGGTAAAGATGTGCCTACGGCAACTACGGTAAGTCCTACCAGATTTTGAGATATTCCCAAAATTGAAGACAAAGTAGTGGCACTCCAAACCAGTATCTTGCTAAAGACTACAAGACCAACAATCCCTATGAAAGTTAACAAAACCGATTTTACCGTTGAAAAAGACTGTATTTTTGTATGCTCATCTTGATTCGTACTGATACCAAAAGCGTAAACCATAAAAATCACAAAAAACGAAAGAAGTATTAGAGCATCCGCGCGAGAGATAACATTATCTCCATATGGTCCGAAAAGATATCCTGCCCCTAATAAAATCAAAACCACAGAAGAAAGCAACATAAAAGGTAGCTCTTTCCATACGGTGCGCGAGTGAACAGAAAGTGGTCTAAATATTGACGCCATCCCCAAACCCAAAAGTATATTTATCAAATTACTACCCAAAACATTACCGACGGATAAAGATGTTGCCCCGGAAAATGCCGCCGTAGCGTTTACAAAAAGCTCCGGAGCTGATGTTCCGACAGCTATTACAGATACACCGATTACAAACGTGGGAACATTTAATCGCTTAGCCAAAGATGCCGCGCCGTCTACAAAATAATCTGCCGATTTGATAATAACAAAAAAAGATATCAACAAGGCAAGTATTAAAACCAATATGAACATAACGGTATATTTTAGTTGCTTGTGTGAGTTTGGTCAAACTTCAATTTGCATCTTTTCCGGCTTCGTGGGCCTGCCCGCACCATACTAACAACTTCAATATACTTTTTGCTGATACTGTTGTTAAATCTAGTAATAGATTGCAACAGATAAAATCCTACTGAAGGTATGTATGGTGTTGGCCTGCCCGCACCATACGCTCCAATTCGCATACATAATAAATCAAAGTAAAACTCTGTGAGAGATGTCGTAAAGAAAGCAGGCAATCGTGCACCGTAGTATGGTGTGGGGCGCCTTTTTATACCACTCTGTCTACCCTGCCCGCCCAGACTGTAGATTTTCTAATGTACGCTTGTATTGC
>WFWK01000026.1 GCA_015491135.1 Patescibacteria group bacterium
GACAAAAACCAAAATGATACTCCAGATTCCGGCTCCGGCTGCCGTTGCAAAGGAAAAAAGCCACAAATTCATTTTTGAAAGCCCGGCCGGAAAAGAAATATACTGCCTTACTACAGGAATAAGCCTCCCTAAAAAAGTGGCAGTGACTCCGTGGTCTGCAAAAAACTTTTCAATTTGCTCAAATCTTTTTTCTCCAACTATTTTGCGCACAACAGACCTTCCCCAAAAAAAGGCGATGGCATAGTTTACAAAAGCGCCTAGCAAAGAACCCAAGGTTGACATTAAAACTATCAAAGCAATTGAAAACTCGCCCTTTTTTGCCGCAAGCCCCGCCGGGATTAAAACCACCTCACTCGGAAAAGGAAAAAAACTACTCTCAAGAGCCATTAAAAAAAATACTCCCCAGTATCCCAAAGAAGATGCAAAATCAACCAAAAACTGAACTAGCTGCGAGTATCCAAACATACACCTATTGCTTTTCTAACTTCAACCATTTTTTTGTTGGCGAGCTCTCTTGCCACGGTGGCACCCTCTTCCAATGTTTTGTAAACAAATTCTTTGTTTTGCAATATCTCTTTTCTTTTTTCTCTCATCGGCGCTATAAAGTTTTCCAAATCTTCAATTAAAGCTTCTTTAAGGAATTTGTATTGCCCGCGATGCTCTGAATAAATTTTATCCAATTTCTCCTGCGGAAGTAAAAGTTTATGAATGTTGTAAACATTAACCGGAATTTCACCTTCCGAGTCGGTTACTATTTTCATTACCGTTTTTGCAATTTCATCTTTCTCAGCAAAAAGAGGGATTGTGTTTCCGTAACTTTTGCTCATTTTTCTTCCGTCTGTGCCAGGTACTACCTCGGTATCCGACAATATGTAAGGTTCGGGAAGTTTGAATATTTCAATTTTAAAAGTTGAATTAAATTTCTCGGCTATGTCTCGTGTCATTTCCAAGTGTTGTTTTTGATCTTTTCCCACCGGCACTACATCGGCATCATAAAGAAGAATGTCGGAGGCCATCAAAATCGGATAATTAAAATCTCCGATTGAAAGCTCGTTTTCTTTTCCTTTTTCTTTTGCGTCTTTGTAAACATGCGCTCTTTTTAGATAGCCTAAAGAAGTTAAAGTGTTAAAAATCCAAGCAAGCTCCGTATGCGCCGATATTTTTGACTGCTGATAGAAAATCACCCTTTTTGGGTCCAGCCCGAGCGCAAGATAGTCAACCGCCAAATTAAAAATATTCTCGCGCATTAACTCGGCATCTTTGATAAAATTAAGGGCGTGATAGTCAGCTATAAAAACAAAAACCTTTTCAAATTTATCCTGTAATTGCACAAACTGGCGCATAGCGCCAAAGTAATTTCCGATATGAGGAGAGCCTGTCGGCTTTACTCCTGAGAGCATTATTTTATTCTCTGACATGAAAACATTGTAGCAAAAAAACAAGAAAATATAAGAGCTACACAATGGTTGTGATACAACTTGTTAGATTAAAGCCGTTGCATAAAGAGCCAGAGCAAACGCCAAAGTGAAAAAGATGGCCCCAACAAAACATTTTGAACGAAAAGGACTCATGTGCAGGTCAACGCTACAAGTGTCACATTTGTTGTGCCAGACTTTGTAAAATTGGAACCATGCATAAGCGGTTCCCAAAAACAATACCGCATCCAAAACAAAAAGAGTTGTTTGCAAATCCATAATTTTTATTTAACTTTTAAGTTGTCTATTAAATTTTGACACTTTAAAACCGGAAAGCAAGAAGTTTTCCACAGACAAAACCGCCCTTCTTGGGGCGGTTTTGTTTTTGACTGTCGGTTTTATTGGGCTGTTCGGAAATACCCCGATGCTTTGCATCGGGGATGAACGGACAGATTTGAAAGCGCGCCCAAAAGGGTCGCCACCTATTATCCAATACACCTTCTCCCGGTTCGCCTGCCTGTGGCAGACAGGCAACAAGCTACGGGGTATTCCCCCGTAGCTTGTTGCGAGGTAATTTATTAGCTTTTTTTATCTTCACCTTCAGTATCTTCTTTTTTGTTCTCTTTCTCTTCTTCAAACTCGGCATCTTTTACTTTTTCACCTTGCTCTGGGTTAGTTTCTGAAGCAGAGTCAGACTGCTTAGCTTTAGCAAGAGCTTCCCCTATCTTTTGCATAGATTGCGACAACTCTTCCGTTGCTTTTTTAATCTCTTCTTTATCGTCTTTTGAGAGGGTATCGCGCAGGGTTTTTATCTTATCTTCCACCTCTTCTTTAACGGAAGTCTCCAGCTTGTCTCCGGCGTCTTTTATACCCTTCTCTGCGATATAAATTGTCTGTTCCGCCAAGTTTTTGGCCTCTGCAAGCTCTTTTCGTTTTTTGTCTTCTTCCGCGTGTGCTTCGGCGTCTTGTCGCATTTTTTCTATTTCTTCCTCCGAGAGATTGGACGAACCTTCTATTTTTATTGATTGCTCTTTACCGGTTGATTTGTCTTTTGCTGTAACTGTCAAGATTCCGTTTGCATCTATATCAAAGGTAACTTCAATTTGAGGAACTCCACGAGGCGCAGGTGGAATGCCATCTAAAATAAACTTACCCAATGATTTATTGTCAGCTGCCATCTCACGCTCACCTTGTACAACATGAATTTCAACTTGCGTTTGATTATCGGTTGCGGTTGAAAAAATTTGCGTCTTTTTGGTGGGAATTGTTGTATTTTTCTCTATAAGTTTGGTAGCAATTCCACCCATTGTCTCAATCCCCAAAGAAAGAGGAATAACATCAAGCAAAAGCACATCTTTAACATCTCCTTGCATAATCCCTCCTTGAAGCGCTGCACCTAAAGCAACAACTTCATCTGGATTTATTGACTTGTTTGGCTCTTTTCCGAAAAGCTCTTTTACTTTCTCTGCAATCATCGGCATTCTGGTCTGTCCTCCCACCAGGATAACCTCATCTATATCAGAGATTTCAAACGGAGAATTTTCAATCGCTTTTTTGGTTATCTCAAGGGCGCGTGAGACAAACTCCTCGGCAAGCTCTTCAAGTTTTGCGCGTGTAAGCTTTAAAAGAAGATGCTTCGGCCCAGATTCATCTGAGGTGATAAATGGAATATTTATCTCTGTCTCAGTTGTTGTTGAAAGTTCAATTTTTGCTTTTTCAGCCGCCTCATCAAGCCTCTGCAGAGCCAGAGGGTCACCGGAGAGATCAATTCCGTTTTCTTTTTTAAACTCTTCTATCATCCAGTTTATGATTTTTTGGTCTATGTCTCGCCCTCCCATGTGCGAGTCTCCGTCTGTGGATTTTACTTCTATAACATCATCGCCAACTTCCAAAACAGAAACGTCAAATGTTCCTCCTCCAAAGTCAAACACAACAATTTGCTCGTCTTTTTTCTTGTTAAACCCATAGGCAAGCGCTGCCGCTGTCGGCTCGTTTATTATTCTTTTCACTTCAAGGCCGGCAATTTTTCCGGCATCTTTTGTTGCTTGTCTTTGAGAGTCGTTAAAATATGCCGGAACGGTAATTACCGCTTCTTTAATTTCTTCTCCCAGCTTCTCTTCCGCATCTTCTTTGAGCTTGCGTAATATCATTGCCGAGATTTCCTCCGGCCTGTAATCTTTATCTCCCATCTCAACCAAAACACCTCCATCGGGAGCCTCCTTCAGTGTGTAAGGGACTGTTTTTAAATCTCTTTGAACGGCCTTATCTTTAAATTTGTGCCCTATGTACCTTTTAATGCTGAAAATTGTGTTTTTCGGGTTTGTAACAGCTTGCCTTTTTGCCAACACTCCCACAAGTCTCTCGCCGTTTTTTGAGATGGCCACTATAGAAGGAGTTGTGCGAGCTCCTTCTTTGTTCTCAATGATGCGAGGTTCACCTCCTTGAACAATTGCCATTGCCGAGTTTGTGGTTCCCAAATCAATACCTAAAACTTTTCCCATATGCTTTTTTAAATTATCCTGTTAATTTATAAAACTTTTGAACGAATGTATGCGGAGACGGAATCATACCCTTCTTTAATCGCGTTTTCCATAATTCTTATTTTCTCCTCCGGAGTTACGCGAAAACGCAACACCTCAGACTGCCTTTGAGCCTCTTGAAGTGCCGAGATTATCATCTGAGGCAACATGGCAAGAAGCTCGGGAAGTCTTTCATTTTCCACCTGCTGTTTTATGTTCGCCTCCTCGCATACAATCGTCGTTTTTTTGCGCGCGGGGCGCAAAATGTATGCATACTTGCGATTTCCTATTATTATGTAATGTTTAACTTCCATTTGTAGCTACATTATAGCAACTTGTACCACAAACGCAAGCATGCGAATGTTAGTATATAAATGAAAAATGAGAGATCATAAATGAAAATTAAAATAATAGATAAAAATTAGCGTTTTGCTTTAACTTTTCCATAGACAAAAAACAGAAAAGCCAAAAGAGCAAACGAAGCTGAAAGTATTAACAGAGTATTTCTAAGCGAAAAATTTGTAACGCCGGTGGATTTGGTTTCTTTTTCTTTTCTATCTTGTTTCTCCGGAACATCCTCCTGATCTGTTTTAATTGTTGAAGGTGTTGAGCTTGCCTGCTCTTTTGTTTTTTCATTTTTATCTATAACAACAGTTACAGATGAAGTTGCTCTAAAAACGTTTTTGTGCGCGGGGTTCAGTATCATTGACTCCGGGGTCACTTCAAAGACAAACTTCCCTTCTCTAAGAGCTTTAAAAGTTAAAATTGCAAAATCGGTTTTTGACTTCATTCCTCCGGGTAGACCCGCTGCATAAACCAAAGTATTGTTTTTAGTATCATGTTTTTGAAATTCAGGGTCGGAGAGTTGTATATACTCGTTTGAAGCGGGTAAAACCTTAAGAAGCTCAGCTTCGGGAGAGTATTTGGCGCTTAGTTTTGCGGTGTAGACAAAATCACCCTGCGGATTAACAGAAACCTTAACCATAATCATATCCCCTTCCAGTGCCTTTTTGGGAGCAGACAGCTCAAAAGTGGCCGCAAAGGCAACATTCACATTTACAAGCAAAAAAACTGCTAATGTAAACTTTAAAAAGCGCATTGTAAGTACTTTAACATATTTATTTAAACCCCCAAACAGTAGAAACAAGCAAAGACACCATCATACAACGATGGGGAAAAAGACAAAATATTAAGTAATTTAGGTCGCTAAGCTATTTTTGTAAATCCGGTATCGGAATCATTTATATCTTCTTCCCTTTCCTCCTCTTGTTTTTTAACCTCCTCGGTTACCTCAGAGAGAAGGTGCCAACCGAGCAAAATCAAAAATAGAGCCACCAAAACAAGAGAGATTCTAAAGTAAGAGAGCAGAGCAAAAGCAACGGCGAAAACAGCCATTGCAAACAGCCAAAAAACTTTAGGTTTTTCAACCACTATATTTAAGTATGGAAGTATAACTTTTTGCAAAAACCAAATAAACAAAATTGTTGCCAAAGCCGGGAGGAGAAAGCTTAACTTCCAAACAGATTTCAAAAAAGCGCTCTCACCCTCATCACCTTCACTCTTTTCATCTTCAGTTTTTAGTTTGCTGTCTTGCACCTTTTCTTCTTGGACATTTTGAGCGTCTTTAAGAGCATTTAAAACAGATGGAACCTTAGCAAGCTCTTTATCTGTTTTCTCTTGTGCCTTAGACTGCTCTGTGGCAACTACTTCTTCGGCTTTATCCTGACCCTTATCTGAGTTTTCGGTTTTTGGCACTTTGTTTGTAAAGTTTCCATTTACAACCGGATATGGTTTGGATACAGGAGAAGAAACCGCTTTTTGCGTTTTACCAATGTAGTTTGGAGTTGTTTTTTGGGCTTGCTGTGCTTTCTCTGACTGTTTTTGCTTTATGGTTACCAAATAAGGACCTGATACCGCCGGAGTAGCTGTGGGATTTGCTCTTGAGACAACATAAAACATATACTTCTCTCCCAATTCTATCCCGCGGATTATTGCTGTGTGAACAACATCTCCGGAGTTGTTTTGCACCGAAGCGTATTTGAGTCCCAAACGAGGCGCTGTGGCATCTATTCCTGTAAATTCAGATACCGGGGTGTAGACAACCTGACTTGTAGCCGGAGCATCTGTAGCCCACCTTATGACAACACATTTCTCGGGGGCAGATGCCGCAATTGCCGATACTTCTGCTATCTCCGGAGGAAAAACCTGGCCCGAGAGAACTGGGGAGCTACTTTTGATTTCAACTTTCACACCGGCGCAGGTGTTGTTTAGTACTTCTGCAGAAGCACTGTAGAAAGGCAATAATCCAAAAACAATGGTTGCCAAAATTATCATGCGCACTTTTGTCTTCATAAATCAATTATTTAAAACTTGTAATTAAATTAAAAAATTAGAGAAAGAGCAGAAAAACAAAGGACTTTTTTGCACTTTACGCGCAAAAAAGCGATAAGTCAAGCGGTTTTTAAATATAAGATTTTAGTTGTTTTCGCGTTATGTTACAGTTTTAATTTTAAAAAATCATAAAATGCTGCATTTGGGATAATAAATTATTATAAAGGACAAAATTTAATGAAAATAAGCTAAAATTTAATATTATTTTGTCCTTTATAGTGTTTGTCTTTTACGAATACAAAAACATGTTGTCAAGCTTTAATTCTTGCTAATATGACAAAACACGTTACAATGCAATTATGTACAAAATCCTTGATGCAAAATCAAAAGAAAATTTAACTTGGCATTATCTAAATTTTCCCGATGCCGATGAACTAAAAAAAGTAGCTGAAGTTTGCAAATTAAATACTTCAATTTTATACGAACTTTCAAAGCCATCGCTAAAACCTCGTGCGCAACGTATCGGTGATTTTCTTTATTTGGTTTTCCACTTCCCCTTTCACACTCATAAAGAGTTTGATACTTCCTCTGAGTACGAAATAGACTTTGTAATAGGAAAAGATTTTCTGCTAACCACTACTTATGACAAAATATCCGTGCTTGATGAATTTGCTTCTGCTTTTGATGTGCATTCCATTTCATCTAACGGAGTTGATGATAGGCCGTTTGAAGATCCGATAGATATTTTCAACTCCATTTTAAAACTTATGTATGAAGAAGTTGAAAGACAAATTGATATAGTTAAAAATGAACTTGAACATATTGAGCATGCCATCTTTGAGGGGCACCATAAAGAAATGGTAAAAGCGATATCACAAGTGGCCAGAGATATACTAAATCTTAAACAATCTCTTGATCCACACCAAGATATATGGAAGTCAATTTTAAACGAGGCGCATGAACTTGAACTACCTAATACTAAAAGGAGATTGCAAGCATCTGAAGATATCTTTTGGAAAGTAAGAAAGCATATAACAAACCTGTGGCAGACCTTGACGGAACTTAGAGAAACAAACAACTCCCTTCTATCAACAAACCAAAACGAGGTTATGCAAATTCTTACAATTCTCGCTTTTGTGACTTTCCCGCTGTCATTGATTGCATCTTTGTTTGGAATGAATACAGAGTATACTCCACTGTTGGGTATAAAATATGATTTTTGGGTTATAATAGCTTTAATGTCTTTAGCTACGATTGCTATGTTTTTCTACTTTAAACATAAAAATTGGCTATAGTATGACTATTTACCTTAAAAACACATTATCCGGCAAAAAAGAGGAGTTTAAACCTCTACAAGAAGGGGTTGTAAAAATGTATCATTGTGGACCAACTGTCTACAGCAGGGCCCACATAGGCAATCTGCGCGCCTATGTATTTGCCGATACTTTGCGCAGAATGTTTTTGTTTGCCGGATTTCAGGTAAAACAAGTGATAAATATTACAGATGTCGGGCACCTTACCGATGATGCCGATGAGGGTGAGGATAAAGTTGAAAAAGAAGCCAAAAAACAAAAACTAAAAGCTTCGGAAATTGCTCAAAAATATACTAAAATCTTTCTGCAGGATCTCAAAAAACTAAATGTTGATGTAGATTTTATAGAATTTCCGAAAGCCTCCGAGTATATAGACGCTCAAATTGCAATGATACTGACTCTGCAGGAGAAAGGGTACACGTACCAAACCAAAGACGGTATATACTTTGACACTTCCAAATTCAAGAAGTATGGAAAACTTGGTCAAATTGACAAAGAAGGTCTCAAAGAAGGGGCTCGCATCGGCAAAAACAAAGAAAAGAAAAACCCGACAGACTTTGCTCTGTGGAAATTTTCAAAAAAAGGAGAGAAAAGACAACAAGAGTGGAACTCGCCTTGGGGGGTTGGCTTTCCCGGTTGGCACATAGAATGCTCATCAATGATAAGAGCGCTTTTGGGCTCGCAAATAGACATCCACACGGGAGGGATAGAGCATATACCGGTGCATCACAACAATGAAATAGCTCAATCTGAATGCGCAACCGGAAAAGAATTTGTAAAGTACTGGCTTCATATTGAACATTTGCTGGTTGACGGTAAAAAAATGTCAAAATCTCTTGGAAACATTATCACCCTTGATGACGTCATTGAAAAAGGATTTACTCCGGATGATCTAAGAATGCTTTATCTGGGAGCGCACTACAGCAAACAGCTTAATTTCACTTGGAACTCTCTGGAGGCTTCAGCGCGCTCTCTTGAGAGACTGCGTAACCTCCTCTCTCCTCTTGCCTCAATCAAAGAAAAACAAGAGCTCAATGAAGAGGCACTAAACCAAATTCAAGAGGCTATTTTTGATGATGTAAACACGCCAGCTCTTTTGTCTGTGCTTTGGGATACCGCCAAAAACAAAGAAATGTCTCCTGCTCAAAAACTGGCAGCAGTTAACGTATTCTCAGAACTTTTGGGGATAGATTTTCTAAAACAAACCAGAAAAAAGCAAAAAATTGAAATTGAATCCTTACCCAAAGACATACAGGAGCTTATTGAAAAGAGGCAAAAAGCCAGAAAAGAGAAAAATTACAACCTTGCGGACAAATTGCGAAAACAAATAAACCAAAAAGGCTATACCATAGTTGACTACGGAGATAAACAAGAAATTTATCAAAAATAAATCGGCTCAAAAGCAGCTTACCCCGCCCTTACAGCATAAATTTAGAAATAGACCTAATACAGTTCTCCATTTTCAAACTCCTCCTCGGTTATTATCTTTACGTTAAACTTTTTTGCCTTCTCATACTTACTGCCCGGGTTTTTACCCATAAGCAAATAATCTGTTTTTGGCGAAACGGAACTTGCCACCTTGCCCCCCAGTGACTCTATTTTTTCTTTAAAATAACTCCTCGGCGCAGAAAGTGTTCCAGTTATAACAAACGTTTTTCCCTTAAGTACACTTTCTTCTTTTGGTAAAGGTTTTAATTTAATATACTTTAGAAGCTCTTGAACCTCATTTTGCTTTTGCTTATCTTTGCACCAATCTTTTATTGACTTAGCAATCTTGTCTCCCACACCTTCTATTTGTTCAAGCTCCTCTTCTGAAGCGTTGCAAAGCTCTGAGATGCCGAAATATTTTTTCGCCAAAAGTCTGGCAACTTCCTGTCCAACCATCGGAATAGAAAGCGCAACCAAAAATTTATCAAAACGTATTTCTCTTGAGTTTTCTATTGCATCAAGCAAATTGCTGGCGCTTTTTTCTTTAAATCCTTCCAGTTCAAGCAGATCTCCCTTTTGTAACCTAAAAATATCGGCAAACCTGCTTACAAGTCCGGCTTCCATAAGCTTTTTTAAAATCTGCCCGCTGAGCCCTCTTATGTCAAAAGCTTGTTTTGATGCAAAGTGAGCAAACTGTCGCAAGCGCAAAGTGAAAGAGTCTTTTACCTTGCAAAACCATGCCGCCTCTCCAGGTTTTCTCTCTATGCTTCCGTCACCGCCACATTCGGGAATTTTCTTGGGCCACCTGAAAGGTTTGCTGTCTTTGGGACGTAATTCCTTTACGACAGATACTATCTCCGGAATTATATCCCCCGCCTTTTTTATAACCACGGTATCTCCTTCTCTTACATCCAATCTTTTTATTTCATCTTCATTATGCAAAGTGGCGCGAGAGACAACGCTTCCGGCAATTTTAACTGGTTTTAGCTCGGCAACTGGTGTTATAACGCCGGTTCTGCCAACTTGAAATACTATTCTCTCCAAAGTGGTTGTCGCCTCCTCCTCTGGAAATTTAAAAGCTATGGCCCAACGTGGTGCTTTTGAAGTATACCCCAACACCTCTTGCAGAGTGCGTGAGTTAACTTTTAAAACCAATCCGTCTATCATATATTTTTGTTTCTCTCGCTTGCTCTGCCAGCTCCTCCAAAGTTCTATGACTTCCGAAACTGATGAATACAAAGCATAATGTTTATTAACCGGAAATCCCAGCTCTTGCAGTTTTTCAAGCTCTTGACACTGAGTCTCGGGCAAAGAGGACGCCATTGCAAGCTCATAAGCGAAAAAATCCAGGCCGACTTTGGCAGTCTCTTTCGGATCAAGTTGGCGCAAGGCACCGGCGGCCGCATTTCTCGGATTTGCATAAAGCGGTTTGTTTAACTCCTCTCTTTCTTTGTTTATTTTTTTGAAATTTTCAATTGAAAGATATACTTCACCCTCAATCACACAATCTATTTTCTCCCTTAACTTCAACGGCACTGACCTGATAGTGCGAGCGTTTGCGGTAACATCCTCCCCAAATACACCATCTCCCCTTGTGGCTGCAAGTGCAAGTTCGCCTTTTTTATATTGAAGAACAATCTTTAATCCATCTATTTTAAGTTCCGTACAGTATTCAACCTTTTCATCTACCCCTTCTTTGGCAAGAAAGCGTTTAACCCGCTCATCAAAAGCATAAATATCTTCTGCAACAAAAGCATCATCAAAAGACCATTGTCTAATCGGTAGTTTTACTTTTTTGAATTTATCAGCCGGAGCTCCTCCGACACGCGCGGTTGGAGAGTTTGGATCTTTAAGTTCCGGGTATTTCTCTTCAAGCTCAATCAACTCCTGCAGTAGAGAGTCATATTGCGCATCCGATATCTCGGGATCATCCAGCACATAGTAGCGATAGTTATGATAATTTATAAGTTCACGCAATTTTTCAACTTTTTCTTTGATTTTCTTATCTACCATAGAGATATCCTATCATAAAATAAGCTCTAATTTGCAATGTTCTGCGCAAGTTTAAACATCTCACCCGCTCCCATACATAAAATAATGTCACCTTTTTCCCCCTTATTTTTAAGCTCGGAAACAAGAGACTCCCATGGCAAGGCTGTAGCTTTTTTCCCTGTCTTTGAGACAGCCAAAGAAAGAGATTTACTTGTTATACCCTCAATGGGAGCCTCGCGCGCAGGATAAATCGGAGCCAAGTACACTTCATCTGCCAGTTCAAAAGCGTGCGCAAATTCATCAAAAAGCTCTGCTGTGCGTGAGTACATATGAGGCTCAAAAACGGCATAAACTCTGCCGTGGGGGTTTGCCTTTCTGACCGCCGAAAGCGTTGCTTTAATCTCTGTTGGGTGATGGGCGTAATCGTCAAACACTAAAGCGCCTTTGTTGTTTTTTCCTTTGTATTCAATTCTTCGCC
>WFWK01000027.1 GCA_015491135.1 Patescibacteria group bacterium
AAGTATCTGTAGAGGCAAGTGTAAAGCCGGAGATTGAACAAGACATTTTCGCGCAAGCAGGTGGCATGCTTTCAAAAGTGTATGTAAAAGAAGGGGATAAGGTTTATAAAGGCCAAACTCTTGCGCGCATAGAACAAACAGAAGTCTTATCTTTGTACAAAGAAGCGCTTGCAAACTTAAACTCGGCAAATTTTTCGTACGAAAAGATAAAAAACGGTGCGCGCAAAGAAGATATAGAGTTGGCTGAGCAAAAACTTAAGCTGGCAAAAGAGAATCTAAATAGCGCAAAACAAGCATATTGCGATAGCTTAAAACAAGGTATTATTACTTTGCAAAACACAGATGTTGAGATTGATAAATTTTTTCAATATGACAACACTGAGCAAGTGCATTTCCTTTACCTAATAAAACCGTATTACTATGCGGAGAACATTCAAAATCACCGTAAGTTTTTAACTCCTTATGTTTATAAATTGAAGAATTTACAAAGCACAGATGAATGTAGCACCTTGTTTAAACAAACAGATGAGATAGTAAATATTTTATCCGCTTATCGTGAATTTTTGGCTAATTTTTTAGCTGAACTTGTATCTGCCGAGCAAACAGATAAAGACAATGACTTTAAATATGTTAAAAAAGAGACTCTTTCTTTGCAGTCAGGACTTGTATCGGTGAGAGATGCTTTCAATTTGGCTCAAAAAGCATATGACACCGCTTTGATTTCTGTATACTCAGCAGAGACTGAATTGAAAAAAATCCAAAACGGCAACAGGTATGAAGATGTTCAAATCGCAAAGGCAAGCAGAGAAAGAGCGAGCGCATCTGTGCTGAAAGCTTCAAAAAAACTCAATGACACAATAATAAAAGCGCCTGCGGACGGAGTAATTTCAAAATTATATGCCAAAGAAGGGGAATATATTTTCCCCGGCAAGCCATTTGCCCATCTTGTTTCGGAGAAAGTCTACCTTGAGATTGAAATCCCGGAGGTTTACATTCCTCTGTTTAAAGAGGGTGCTGACGTGGGAGTTGCTTTTGATGCTTATCCGGGAGAGAGATTTCAAGGTACTGTTGTTAGGGTTTTTCCTGACGCAATAGAGCGCTCCGGAATAATTTATTATCGTGGCAAGGTATTGCTTGAAAACCTTGCGCAAAAAGTACTATTGCCCAAAATGTCAGCTGAAGTTCAGGTAGAAAAAACAATAAAAGAAAACACTTGGGCACTGCCAAAAAAATATCTAAATAAAGACAAAAAAGGTTTCTGGGTCTATGTGCTGGGAGATGACAATAAAAAAAGAAAGGTTTATCTTGAGATAGGGAAGTCCAATGATGAGTTTGTTGAAGTGCTTAATTTATCACCAGAGGCGCAAATAGAGGTTTATGTTAAATAAAATTAAACTGGTTTTTGACTTAGCGTTTAAACCCCTCTTTAGAGGGGAGAAGTTTACCGTTTTTGTAACAGTTTTGATAATGTCAACGGTTTTTTTAAATCTGCTGTTTACTGATGCTATTTTCTCGGGAATAACCGATGCCATGAATGAAAATAAAATAAAATATCAATATGGAGATATATTGATAGAGCCGAAAACCGGTGAGCAATATCTGAAAAATAAGCATTTTTTAACACAGCTTCTTTCTGCAGATGAGCGAGTTAAAGATTTTGCATACTATCTTTCCGCTTCAGCTGTATTTGTTAATCAAAAAAACAAGACTGGGAAAAATGAAGCATCAGTGGGAGGAATACTCTGGGGTGTTGATATAGATGATATGCCTTTTGATTTGGAAAGTAAGATTTTGGAAGGGAAGTTTTTACAAAAGGGAGATTTTGGCAAAGTTGTGATAGGAAAAGATTTAGCCGGCGGATACGGAAGTTCTGTTTACCCGGACGATTTGGAGAAGGTGCGCGTCGGTGATTCAGTATCTGTGCTAGTCGGCAAAAATAGATTTGAGCTGACAACAAAAGGAATTTTAAAAACCAAAAACTTTTTTACAGACAGACTTGCAATAATGCCCAAGGGCGAACTGAAAGGCATGTTGGGACTTAAAGGTGAGGAGGAGAGTGCAGCTGTTGTGTGGCTCTACAGCAGAGATGATGCAGAACAGTTAAAAAATAAACTGCAGCAACAATGCGCGAATTGCCAAATCAAAACTTGGAGAGAAAATATTGCCTTTGGGGCAAGTATCAGCAAGTCTTTTGAAATGATAGGGACAATTTTGCGTGTTATAGGTGCTCTTTTGGCGGGAATGGTTGTTTTTGTTGTCATTTTTGTTGATATGATAAACGGCAAAAGGCAGTTGGGTATTCTTAAAGCAATAGGAATTCACAGTTCAATTGTGCTTACAGCATATCTGTTGCGTGGAATGTTTTATGTACTCTCCGGTATAGTTTTTGGGTCATTTATAATGATGTTTGGAGTTATTAGGCTGTTGAAAGCACACC
>WFWK01000028.1 GCA_015491135.1 Patescibacteria group bacterium
AAATCAAGAACGGCTCTTTTGAGAGAATAACGAGCGGCAAAAGGGTTTTTTATTCTTCTTAGTTTGTCAAATGCCACCTCATAAATCTCTTGAGTTGTTATTCCATCGTACAAAACCTTTCTCTCTACAAATCTCAAAATTTTATCCCTAATGTCATGAGGAACGCCGGCTCGCTTGAGAGAGCTGTTGAGTTTGCGCGGATCATAAGGTTCTTTTGTTCCGTCAATTTTAGTGACCAACACCATTGAAAACATTGTAGCACGTACCAACTTTGACACGAAAAGCTTTTTCCACAACGGCAGAGTTCATCTTGCAATACTTAAATCATTATCCGCTCTGATTTCACTTATCACTCCCGCAAACCATACAAACTCGCCAACATACAAAGTGGCAACCTGCCCCACAGCCGGAGCAAAAAGGGGCTTGCAAGAGAGCACCAAAGCTTCAGAATCTGTTTTTTTAATAACTCTCGCCTCGTAAAGCTCTCCTCTGTGTCTTATTCTGAGTTTACCCTTGAAAGGGATTTTAAAATCCAAAAAAGTGTTTATGTTTGAAATTTTTATCAGTCTCTTGGTTTTGTAAAACTCTTGCAATTGCTCTTGGGTGCCGACCGTGACAGTGTTTTTTTTGATATTTTTATCTATCACAAACAAAGGTCTGCTCTCTGGGGTTTGAAATTCAGGAAAAATTGAGAAACCGCGTCTTTGTCCTATGGTGTAAAACTCAGCCCCGTCATGCTCGCCTATTATCTGCCCCGATAGATCAATCAGTTTACCTTTGTGCGGTTTTATAAATTTTTGCAAAATACCTCTTAAACTTTCTTTTTCTCCCACAAAACACAGACCTTGCGAGTCTTTTTTATCAGCCGTATGCAATCCTGCCTTTTTTGCCAGTTTTCTAACTTCACTTTTATAAAGTTTTCCAAGCGGGAAAATCACTCTTTTAAAAACTGTTGGGTCTGTAAGAGACAAAAAGTAACTTTGGTCCTTGTTTTTATCAAAAGCCGAAAGCAGTAGCCCCTTTTTGTAAAAAGGAATATTTAAAACTCTGGCGTAGTGTCCTGTGGCTATTTTGTCCGCACCTTCGGCAAACGCCCTTTGCGCAAAAACACCAAATTTGATTTCCCTGTTGCAAAACGCATCCGGGTTGGGTGTTATTCCCTGTTTGTATGATTTAAGCATGTAGTCAAAAACTTTCTGTTCATATTCTTTTTGTAAATCATAAACTTTAAACGGAATATTCAGAGTCTCTGCCACCTTCTGCGCTGAAGCCCCGGCTTGTTTGCAAAATTCCCTGTCTCCAAGTGGGTTAAAATTTTTAAAATAAACCCCAACAACATCAAAACCCTTCTGCTTTAGCAGATACGCCGCCACAGAGCTGTCTACCCCGCCGGATAACGCTACAAAAACTGTTTTTCCAGACATAAAAACATATTTATATAACTTACCTAAAAGTCAATATATTGAGCGCGTTTTTGCATATGCTCCCGATAGGTGCGACTGTAGTAGGTGTTGCCGTATTTGTCTGCCAAGTAAAATAAATATGGACTCTTTATCGGATTGACAGTAGCTTTTATTGCCCAAAAACCGGGATTACCGATAGGGGTTGGAGGAAGTCCTTTATTTGAGTATGTGTTGTAAGGATTATTTTTGTCTTTGAGCTCATCAAGTGTTATCTGCGATGAACCTTTGTTGTGAGTGTAGACAAAAGTGGCATCAACCTGAAGAGGCATTCCTATTTCAAGTCTTTTCCATAAAACTCCGGCTATCAATCTTTGATCTTTATATTTCCATGCTTCTTTTTGAACAATTGACGCCATGTTTATAACCTCATCAAGTGGTTTGCCAAACTTTTCAATATCGTTTTGCAGTTGTTCAATTTTTTTGTTGAAATTGTCCCTCATTGTTTTGTAGACCTTCTCCTCTGTTGCATTGGGCAGAAAGTGATAAGTGTCAGGGAAAAGATAGCCTTCCGAGCCTTTGGCAATTTCTTCAAATTCTTTAGCGTCAAAACGCATCAGCTTCTTCTCGTAAATTTTGGCTATCTCAGAAATTGATATACCTTCAGGTATTGTTATCTTTACAGGCTCAAGACCAAACAAACCGTTTGAAACAATATTTACAACACCAAACAAGTTCTTTGGTTTTTTGAATAAATAATCCCCTGCATGCAACTTCCCCGAGTTGCCCAACAATCTTACAATCACCTCAAAAGCCAGCGGACTTTTAATAACATTTTGCTCTTTTAAAGAGTTTGCTATTTCCCTGAGGGGGAGACCTTTTTCAACAGTTACAAGCTTTCCTGTAGGAAAATTAACCGGTGGCTGAATAAATTTTATATACGCCACAAGAGCCAAACTCACTCCCAAAAGAAAAACAACCAAACTCTTCAAGTTTGACTTTTGAACATCTTCTTTTGAGTAAGGTTTATAAGATGTGACATTAGACGAATGAGCTACTTTTGTTAAATACAAAATCTTAACCCAAATACGCGAAATTAGCATTGAAAATTCCTCTTTTAAATTCATGTTTCTCATACAGGTAAATTAGTTGGAGCTGCTGTTGGCAAATTAGCCGGAGCACCGCCTTTTCTTGACTCAACTCTGGTGATACCCGGGGTTTTGATTTCATAGCTCGGATAGTGATATACGGTTGCAAGCTCAGCCGGAGACATTATCATGTGTTTTACTATATAAGGTGCTCTGTAAAAACTTCTCCTTTTGTAAGCGTCAATCAACTCTTCGTTGTGCTTTTTAATTCTTAATTTTTCAAACTGCCAAGGATAATCAAAGATTATAAAACCTTTTCTACCATGCGGAACAATGGCATTTAAATTTGGTGTCCTAAACTCGCGCCAGAGCTTTACCAAACCCGGAGCCGCCCTCTCCCCGGGTTTGAAAGACTCTTTTCTCGCGATATAGATAAGCCTCATTCCCACATCAATCCCTTCGGCATGCAAAGTGCTGGCCAGCGCTCTCACCTCCTCCTCTTGCGACGGGGTTAAGCTTGATTTAGCTTTTGACTTTACCCCGGGTGCTATCTCCTCTTCAACCAAAGATGCATAAATATTATCTATTTGCTGTTGCGCTCCTTTGTGCCAATTGTATCCGATTTTAAACGGACCTATCCCAAACTCCCACGGCACATTTCTTCTTATAACCAACTGAAGCCACATCTCCTCCCCCGGCCCCAAACTTGAGAAAAACTCAAACACTCCTGCAAGCGGGTCTATTCTCTGCTCCATTTTGGAAGGATCTTGGTCAACTCCGTATTCAACATAGGTTTTTATCGGATAAGGGTCGGGCTTTGCTTTTTTATACTCAAGAGCTAAAACTCCTATCTTATCCGGGTCATAATTTATGGGGACTCCGGATGTGTAATCGGGAACCTCTTCAATTTCCGCATCGGGAAATTGCCCGTAAATATGAGATGATACAAAATCAATATGTTTTTTCTCCAAATGTATGAAAAAATGTATCATTCCTTCAATGGAGACAAGTTCAAACGAATACTGAGGGCGCATTTTACCTTCCCACCACCTGTTTATAAAAGTTGACTCTCGCCCTCCTGTTATTATACCATTGAAAATAACAGCCATCGCTTTTGGTGATTTCATTGAATCTCTGGGAATTCTTACCTCCAAAACCGTATACTCATTTGTAAAAACAAAATGCGATCTAACGTAAGAGCGCCACAGTAGCGCAGCAGCAATTGCAAAACCGGGAACAGAGACAATGGGCAGTAAAATAACAAACCACCAAAAAACAAAAGAAAAGAAGGTTGGATTTAAAAACCAAACAGCAG
>WFWK01000029.1 GCA_015491135.1 Patescibacteria group bacterium
CGGCTCCAAACTCTGCCTTCTTTGTCTTTGATAGTCCAGACTTTTACAATGTCAGGGTATTTCTCCCAAAATGAGCCTTCAATGCTTGGGTCGTTTTGCGCCTGCTCTTTTGGCATCTCCTCTGTTATCACATCTGCTTCGGCCTCAATTGCGGCGTTTACATACTCTTCCACCTTGTCCAAGATTTCGCGCGAAACTTTCTCAGGGTGGGTAAAGTCAAAGCGGGTGCGCTCTTGTGTGATGTTTGAACCTTTTTGGTGGACATGATCGCCCAAGTATTTTCGCAAGGCCGCAAGCATAAGGTGGGTTGCAGTGTGAAAAGCGGTTGTTTTCTCCGAGTGGTCTGCAAGGCCACCTTTGAATTTTTGCTCCGCGCCCGCGCGAGACTTTTCCTTATGCTCTTTCATCTTCTTTTCAAACTCCTCTTTGTCTACTTTTATCCCCTTTTCCTCCGCAAGCTCTTCTAAAAGCTCAAACGGAAAGCCGTAGGTTGTAAACAAAACAAAAGCATCTTCGCCCGAGAGCGCTCCTTTTGCCGTTCTTTTTTTAAACTCTTTAAGGCCTTTTTTAAGTGTGTTTCTGAATTTTTGAACCTCCTTTTCAATTTCAGATTTTACAAACTCGCGCTTTTCCCCTAAATCCGTGTAGTGGTCTTTATATGAGTCAATTACAATGTCTGTCAAAAAGCTTGGGTTAAAGTTTTCTTTGAGTTTGTCTCCAAACAAAACAGAGCGTCTGATAAGCCGACGCGCAAAGTAGCCCTGCTCTACATTTGAAGGAATAGCTCCGTCTGCGATAATAAAGACCGCTGCGCGCATATGGTCAAGGATTACTCTAAACTCTTTTTGAAAATCGTCGTATTTTTTGCCTGTTTCCTTCTCTATTTCTCTGCTCATTTTTTCAAAAACATCCACGGCTTTGAAGACATCCGGCGTGTCTTTTTTAGCTGCCAAAATTCTTTCAAGCCCTCCGCCAAAGTCTATGTTCTTTTTTGGAAGCTCTGAGAATGTGCCGTCATCTTGTTTGCGATACATCATAAAAACAGAGTTTCCGATTTCCATAAAACGGCCGCAATCGCAGTTTGGGTGGCAATTTGGGCCGTAAGATGGGTCGTGCTCTGTGCCAAAGTCGTAAAAAATTTCGCTATCAGGGCCCCCAGGCTCGCCAGAAGGCATATTCTCTGGCACTCCGGCGCGAGACCACCAGTTCTTTTTTGCATCGTAGTAGAAAATTCGCTCGCCTTCCTGCATTCCTTTTTGGTAGCCCTCTTCTTCGCTTCCTATGAAAGCTACTTTTGCGTCAATTCCTTTTTCTTTAAAAAGCTCTTGCCAGATTTGGGCTGACTCTTCGTCTTTTTCAATTCCCGCTTTATCATCCCCTGCAAAGACGGTTACATAAAGCTTATTTGGATCAAGTCCCACCACACTTGTTAAAAATTCAAAAATCCAAGGAAGCTGCTCTTTTTTAAAATAGTCCCCGAGCGACCAGTTCCCAAGCATTTCAAAAAATGTTGTGTGGCGGTTGTCGCCTATCTCATCAATGTCTTCCGCTCTGAACGCTTTTTGCGAGTTTACAAGCCGAGTGCCAAGCGGGTGTGGCTCACCCAAAAGATACGGTACCAAAGGCTGCATCCCAGAGCCTGTAAAAAGCGTTGTCGGGTCGTTCTCCGGAATAAGCGGGGCAGATGGAATCTCTTTATGCCCGCGCTCTACAAAAAAGTCTATATATTTGCTTCTTAGCTCATTTAGTGTCATAGGTCAAATAATATATGTTTTCCGGTATAAGTAAAGAGTTTTAAACACTTTTCAAAATCTTAAACAAACGCACTTTTACAAAATCGGCTACCAGAAACCAAGCGCTTGCATACACCCAAACAAAAGCCACTGCTCCCCAAGAGATTGGTGTCATAAAAATGCCAAAAACAGCCAAAAGTGTACCCGCTACTCTGGAGCTAAATGCCGGTATAAAAAACTTCCATGATGGCCACGGCCTTTCCCAAAAGTGTTTATCCAATGTTCTTGTTGTATAAAGGGTTGAATGCCCGGCAACATCAAGTTTTAGAAACATTAAAGTCTGAATCATAGCCCAAGGCGCTCCCAAATCTTTTAAAAATAACAAAAGAGTAAACGATGAAACCAACCCCAAACCACCCAGCACACTTGAGACTATAAATATATCTCTCATCTTCCATCTGACAGGTTTTTTAAAGTTTGGCGCATTGTCATATGCTATTGCCAAAACCGGAATATCATTTAAAAGAGCAAGCAAAATTATCATTCCTGCTGTTACAACTTGTTGTTCAAAAAATATGGCAGAAAGCGCTATAAAAAAGGCCAAGCGAATTGTTTCTGAAATGCGAAACAGGGCATAAGCTTGCATGCGCGCAAACATACCGCGCGCAAAAACAAAAACTCTTTTCAAAACAGAAAGCCCTGCGGTAAGCAAAACGGCATCGGCCGCTTCTTTGGCTGCTGAGGTTGCCCCAAAAACGGCAATGCCTGCATTTGCCCTTGCCAGAGCGGGGGCATCATTTACTCCGTCTCCTGTCATGGCAACCATGTCACCATATTTTTGCAAAGTTGAAATAAATTTAAATTTATCCTCGGGCAAAACTTCTGCAAAAATACTGTTTTGCTTAATGAGTTTGTATAGAACTTTCCCTTTTAGTCTTCTTATTTTTTCAGCCAGAATTACTCTGTTGCCCAACTCAAGTTTTTGACCGACGTATTTGGCAATAGCAAAATTATCACCGGTTATCATCTTAACATCAACTCCCAAATTAAACATTGATTCTATCGCTTCTTTTGAATCTTCTCTTAACGGATCGTGCAATGCAAACACACCGACCAAATCATACCCGGTTTCAAAGTACTTTTTCTTTTCACTTTGTGTAGTTTTTCCCACATTTCTCACCACAACTGCTAAACCCCTTTTACCATTTGATGCAAATCGTTTTGTCGCATTCAAAAGCATTACTTGCTGTGAAAAAGGTAAAAACTCTTTAAGAGTGTTTGGCTCTCCCATCAAAACATGAAATTTACCTCCGTTATATTGCAAAAAGGCTTCAGTTCTTTTTTTGTCTGGAGAAAACGGTATAAACTTCTCCAGTTGAGCCCCGGCGAACATCGGTAGAGCGCCGACAATTTTTGCAAAGTCTTCTATTGCTTTTTCAATTTCGTTTTTATGCTCCTTCTCGGAAGCTGCAAGGGCAAACACCGCCAAATCGGTCTTGTTGAACTTTTCGTAAACATACACATCACCGACAGTTAATTTGTTCTTGGTTAACGTTCCGGTTTTGTCAACCGCCAAAATGTTTGTACCGGCCAAATCTTCAAGGGCTTTTGAGTTTTTAACGACAATAGATAGCCTGGCCATCTGCAAGGCTCCGATTGATAAAATCAAAGACAGTACAACAGGAAGGGCAACAGGAACAGAAGCGATAAGTAAAACTAGAGAAAAAGAAAGAGCCTCAAAAACACCCTCTCCACTTTGAACAAACCAAACAAAAACAACAGCAGAAAGAAGCACCGCCACAAAAACAAGCAAATAAACCATCTTGGAAACCGATTTTTCAAAATGACTTTGTTTATTAAAAGCACTTTTTATAAGTTGTTCAGTTTTACCCAGAGAACTTTTCTGTCCGGTAGCTACAATTTTTACAATCGCAGACCCGGCGGATACTACACTTCCGGAAAAAAGTTTGTCCCCCACTCCTTTTTCAGCCGGCAAAGACTCGCCGGTTAACGCCGATTCGTTAACTTGCAGATGCTGAGTGTGTAAAACCTGAGCATCGGCCGGTACAACCTCACCTGAGATAAGCTTTACAACATCACCCGGAACAATTTCAGACGAAGGAACCTCAACAAAAATACCATCTCTTTTTACGGTAACGTTAGCCATTAATTTCTTGCTTAAGGTATCAATGGTTTTCTGGGCCCTGTTCTTCTGCCACAGTTCAAAAGACACATTTACAACCAAAAGTCCGGTTATAATTAAAGATTCTTCATGTTTACCTAAAAGCAAGGAAATAAAAAGAGTAATCAAAATCAAAATAGTGACCGGATTTGAAAGTTTTTCCAAAATTTGCTTGAAAACCGAAGGCCTTTCAAAAACCACCTCGTTTTTGCCGTACTCTTTTAGCAGTTTCTGTGCCTCTTTAAAAGTAAGTCCTTGAAAATTTTCCTCTTGCGACATGTAATTATTTTATCATCTATCACCTGTCGAGTAAGCTGGTTATAAACATGACCCAATAAGAATTTACAAAACATAACACTTGTTTTACAATGGCGCCTATGTACGAGATTTTTGAATTAAAAAACAAATTAAAAGTGTTGCATATTCCGCAAAAGAGTGCATCGGCAACCGCCATGATCTTAACCAAAACAGGATCTAGAAACGAAATGGGCGAGAACAACGGTGTCTCACACTTTTTGGAGCATTTGCTTTTTAAAGGATCCAAAAAATACAAAGGGCCCAAAAAACTAAACGAGGCATTTGAAATTTTAGGCGCTCAACACAACGCCTACACCTCAAAAGAGCATACCGCCTTTTATGCAAAATCATCTCCAAAACATATCAACGAAGTTGTTGAAATTTTAACCGACATGTTTGTAAACCCAACCATTCCCCCGGCTGAGCTTGAAAAAGAGCGTGGAGTTGTAATAGAAGAGATAAACATGTATGAGGATATGCCCATGCACACGATAGACGAGATTTTTGAAGAGACATTCTTTGGCAAACACTCTCCCTTAGGCAGAACCATTTTGGGCACAAAAGAAAACATACAAAATATTCCAAGAAAAGAGATTTTGCGATACAAAAACGAAAACTACGATGCATCCAGAACAATTTTGGTTCTCTCCGGTGATTTGCCGAAAACAATCATTAAAAAAGCAAGCGAGCTTGCAAAACTTGAAATAATTGAACGCAAAACCCAAAAACAGAACTTAAACCCAAGTACAAAAGTGTTTATAAAAACCAAAAAAACAGATCAAACTCATTTTTACCTCGGGGTGCCGACATTTGCATACAACAATGAAAAAGAGCATGTTTTGGTTGTTCTCTCGGCCATATTGGGCGCCGGAATGAGCTCAAGGCTTTTTATGGAAATCCGAGAAAAACGCTCCCTGGCTTACTATATCTCAAGTGTAACCGAAACGTTTCAAGACTGTGGGTACTTTGCCGTGCGCGCCGGAGTCTCAAACGAAAAACTCAATGAAGCCATCTCTGCCACAGTTCAACTTCTTGAAAATTTTAAAAAACCAACCAACTCCGAACTTAAAAAAGCCAAAGAGCAAATTATATCTTCTTTGCTTTTCTCATTGGATTCAAGCGATGGACTGGCTTCATTTTACGGAAAACAGCTTTTGCTCAAAGGCAAGATAAAAACCCCAACACAGATAATAAACAAAATAAGATCCGTAACCGCAGACGAGGTTAAAAATTTGGCGAAAGAGCTGTTTTTACAACCTAAAACTTTAGCTGTAATCGGCCCTCACAAGAACAAGCAAGAGCTTGAAACAATAATCTCTTGATTATTTATTTGTCTGATTTTTCCTATAAAGCGCAAGGAGTTTTTTACCCGCCGCTTCTCTGTACCTGCAGTAATCACACTCTGGGTGTGAATCCGGTATTTCCTCACTCTCAAGGGTATCTTTTATCTCTCTTAGAGTTTTCTCTACCCAAGAGTCATCACCTTCATAAGGGATAAGAGTCACATCAAAAATAAGCTTGCCGTCAAACGCTTTTTCTTCTTTGCTTGCGTTGGCATAGACAAAATATCCGGTATTTGAAACTTTAAAACCATTTTTCCTCAATAGCCATTGATATACTTCCATCTGTCTTTTGTATCCTTCATGCCAGTCTTCATCAAGGGTTTCTATTTTTTCATCTTTGCTTGTTGATTTGTAATCAACAACTATAAGCTCTCCTTGCCTGTTAATCCAAATATCATCAACCGCCCCCGAGACGGTAAACCCAAGCTCTTGATGATAAAACTGCACTCCTTTAAAATTCTCTCGCCAAATGTCCATGTTCTCATGCTCAAACGGAACAGCGTCAACTCCATAGGTTTCCATAAGGGGGTGTTTGCTTTGATTGGCTCTGTGAATATCAAATTCTTTTTTAAGCAGAGCGTCTACCGCAGAGTTCAAATTGAAAGGAAAACCGGGAGGACGCGCGGTGCCAAGCTTGTTGTCAATGTAAAAGCATCTGGGGCATTCCAAAAACAAATCTATCTTAGAGCGAGAAAGCTTCCAGTTTGCTCCTCCGTAGTTGTAGTCAGACCTTCTATCGGGGTTATAAAAACGAGACATACTAGTTTTTGCGTTTTATTTTTTCAATTGTTGTTGGAATTGTTTTTCTTGCAAAATGCTTTACATAATATTCAACAAACCAAACCGCTGTAAAAATAAACAGAGTAAGCAAAGTGGTAAAAGTTGCAATCGCGTAAAGACCAAAGCCACTTGCAACACCAACACCAGCCGCCACCCAAAGCCCGGCTGCGGTGGTAAGTCCTCGCAAGGCGTTTTCTCTAAACAATATAAGTCCGGCGCCTATAAATCCTATTCCGGAGATAATCGCGGCCGGAACTCTCATTGGGTCAAAATTTACCCTGCCTAAAAACATGTCATTTATCAAAATTGAAACAACTACAAACAATGCTGCCGAAAGAGAAACCAGAGCAAAGGTTCGCATACCGGCGCGCTTGCCGGCAATTGTTCTTTCAAATCCCAAAATAAGCCCCAAACCGGCGGCTACCGCAAGATTTAAAAACAAATCAAGTATCGTAAACTCAAACATGCAAATAGTATAACAACTACCGCAAAAGTTGCAAAAACTAACAAGGTCGGACCTTGTAACTTTGTCTTGTGCAAAAAAGATGGGCGGTCTGCAAAAACAGACCGCCCGGAATGAGCGTCACATCACGGCCACCTCGGCCTGCTCCGAGATGACCTCCAGAAGGCGGGCATCTATGTAAATTTTACCGCCTTCTTTTTCACCTTCACCGCATTTGCGCCAAACTTGCGCTTCGGGGAAGTACTCAAAGCACTCCCCCTGCAAGGTGATAGCTTGAACCGTGGCCAACGAACCATCGCACACTATCTGCACGACGGCCTTCACCCTCTCCAGCACAAACCCCTGCTGTTTGTACTGGTTATAAAAAACACAGGCCAGCTCCACCATCTCACCCTGTTTATAGCCGGCAAGCATTTCAGTCATGACACTTCTCCTTCTTGGTTGATACAAGCTACAAAACCATTTATTTTATACCATTTTTTTACAGTACGTCAATATTTTGCCCGCAAAGGCCGTCTATCTCTTCTAAAATTTTATCCGTGTTTTTAAATATTCCAACATGATGCAATATTTGCGGATTTCCTTTTATCTCTTTGCAAAGAACAATATCGGCATCAAGCAATTTTCTTTTTTGACTCTCCGAGATGGTGGTCAGGGCCGTTATGGGGTGCACGCCAGCTTTATCTATAAGCGTTTCTATCCCGTTGTTGTAAGGGTAATCCCAGCCCATCATATTGAGTTTTGCACACTGTCCATATCTTATGGCATTTCTGGTAAAGCGAGTGTTTGTTATAAGCCACGGCTCATCAACCAAAGAGTTTAAATCATTAAAACGAGCTTTTACATAAAGAGCGTCTTTTAAATCGGTTTTAACTCCAAGTGCATTGTGGAATTTCAGCTCCGCCGCAACTCTTTTGCCTCTGTAGTGCGCAACAAGATCAACCTCGTGAGGGGCGCACTTCCCTTGCATAGCAACACCGGTTCTGACTTTTCTGTATCCTATATTGCGAAACACTCCGGCCATAAACCTTTCAAAAGGAAATCCCGACGGACCCAAATCAAGAACGGCTCTTTTGAGAGAATAACGAGCGGCAAAAGGGTTTTTTATTCTTCTTAGTTTGTCAAATGCCACCTCATAAATCTCTTGAGTTGTTATTCCATCGTACAAAACCTTTCTCTCTACAAATCTCAAAATTTTATCCCTAA